>DASYHQ010000023.1 GCA_035998445.1 Tepidisphaeraceae bacterium
GCTTCGACCGCTGGTGTGCCGCCGGCGTGTGGGAGCGCATCGCCCGCGCGACCGGCGACCCCGACCTGGACGAGGTGCAGCTCGACGCCACGACGGTCAAGGCCCACCCGGTCGCCTCGACCGGGCGGCGGCGACGCGGCGAAAAAAAGAGGACGCCGACGCGCGGCGTTGCCTCGGCCGAGGCCGCGGCGGACTGAGCACCAAGCTGCACGCCGCCGTCGACGGTCGGGGCCGGTTGTTGCGGCTGGTGCTCACGCCCGGCCACCGCGGCGACTGCCCGCAGGCCGGCCCGCTCCTGTCGGGACTGCGGCGCGGCACGGTCGGGCACGTGATCGCCGACGGGGCGTACGACAGCGACGAGTTGCGTGAGCAGGTGCGACAACTGCGGGCCCGGTGCTGCATCAAGCCGAACCCGACACGCAAGCGGAAGCGACGCTACGACCGGACGCGGTACAAGCACCGAAACGTCATCGAGCGATTCTTCTGCCGCATCCGCCGCTGCCGGCGCGTGGCCACGCGGTACGAGAAGAAGGCCGCCAACTTCGCCGGCTTCGTCTACCTCGCAGCCTTCATCACCGCGGAGGAATGAATGTCCGTACCACCTAAAGCGTGTTATGCACTTTCCAGCTCAGAAACTGGCTTGGGTGCCACGGTTTGGTACTCCAAGCCGTGTCTGCGTGTACCGGCACGGCTTGGAGTACCAAACCGTGGCACCCAGCGTCGTCACGCCTGCGTTACTGGCCCCCAAAGTGCATAACACGCTCTAGGTCGCATCCGAAACTCAGGCAGGGTGCCACGGGCGGCTTGCCCGCCCGTGCTTGCGAGTGGTCACGTCGGACACGGGCAGGCAAGCTGCCCGTGGCACCCCGTTTTCAGACACAACCTGGCGGCGAAGTTCCGCCGCAGAGGCGCGGCTCTGCGGTGCTTAGTTGATAGCCGACGCGACCCCGCCCCCTTTTTCACTTGGCCGGATCGAGATCGGCCGGTTGCCCGGGCTTCGGGTGCGGGGGCAGAGTGGGTGGGGCCGGTGACTGAGGGGCGGGGGCCCGTGTCCGAGGCGTTCGGGCCCGTGTCAAAACGGTTCGGACACGGGGCAAAATCGTTCGGACACGGGGCGGATAGGTTCCGTCAGGGGCCGGGTGGACGGCGGCCGGGGGCGGGGTCGCGCGGGCGGGGGCGTTATCGGGGGCAACGGGCGGCAAATTCTCGGACGCGGACCGTGAGGGGGGATTTTCTTTTGTATAACGCGCCTGACGCGGGCAGGAGTGGGGCGGCATTCGAAGATATAAGGCAGAGCCGCTTGCGAGTCCTAATCCACATCGCCTACCACCCCTTCGCCGCCAGTCCGTAGCCCTCGCACGTTTTGCACTCGGTTTTGCCGGTTCCCTTGCAGGCTTCGCAATCGGGCGCATCGGTTCGCGCCAGATCTTCCGGGCAGGGCATCAAGCCCGTCCCCGAGCAATTCGGGTCCTTGATCGCGCCCGTCTTGTTGCACACCACGCAGGCGGTCGTCACGGGCGAGCCGCTGCTGAGGTCGAGGATTTCGCCGAAGTGCCGCTCGCTGATCGAGAACGTGCCTTTGCCCTTTACGGGAAACGAGCGCCAGCGGAGGCCGTCTTCCTTCTTCTTCACCCAGTTGCCCTCGGTGGGCTTGAGGCAGGGCGCGGGACACGGGATGACGCCGTCCTTGCAGCGCGGCGTCTTGCAGGCAACCGTCTGTGCGCCCTGGCAGGTGGCGCAGCCCACCGCCGACCCGGCGGGGTGCCCGGTGCCGTTGCACACCCGACAATTCACGCCGCCCTCACCCAGGCAGTCGCCGCAGAGCTCGGTCTTGCGGGCCTGCTTCAGTTGCGTGACCGCCCGTTGACGGTTCAGGCCGTTGCTGACGGTCTTCACGTCGTCCCAGAGCAGTTCGACCGTCTCCACGGGCGGATCGACCCGCTTGGCCGCGGGATCGAGCTTCATCCCTTTCGGCCCCGCGGCCAGCAGCCACCCCTTGACCGTCGACTCGTCCGCCTTCACCACCGTCACCGACGGCACCGGCTTGGGCGCGGGCGGCTTGGGTGATTGGGCGTACAACGGGGCCACCCACGCCAGCAGGATGAACGTCCACTTGCTTACATTACATAATGTCACGATTGACCTCCGTGCGAACGCGATGGATCAGTTGTAACGAGATCCCACCCTATTGGGAATCGTTTCGAGCGTCCTCGAAGCTCAACAACACACTTCTGTCCCGGCACCTAGTGAAATCCATCACAACCGCGTATACCATACCGCAGCCATGCCCAAGATCACCGTAGACGGCGTACAGATCGAAGCGAAGGACAAGCAGATGATCCTGCAGGCCTGCAATGATGCGGGGCATGCGCTGCCGCAGTATTGCTATCACCCGGGGTTGTCCATCCCCGCGTCCTGCCGTATTTGCCTGGTGGAGGTCGAGGGGATTCCCAAGCTCGTGCCGTCGTGCCAGACGCCGATTCGGGACGGCATGGTCGTGCATTCCAACAGCACCAAGGCCATCGCCAACCAGAAGCAGGTGATGGAATACCTGCTGATCAACCACCCGCTCGACTGCCCGGTCTGCGACCAGGCCGGTGAGTGCTACCTGCAGGATTACAGCTACGGGTACGGCCGCAGCCAGAGCCGCTTCGAAGAAGACAAGATCAAGCAGCCGAAGAAGGACGTCGGGCAGAACATCATGCTCTACAGCGACCGGTGCATCATGTGCACCCGCTGCGTCCGCTTCACGCGTGAGATCTCCGGTACCGGTGAGTTGTACGTGGACGGGCGCGGCCATCGCGAGGAAATCGACATTTTCCCCGGCCGCCCGGTCGACAACAAGCTCGCGGGCAACGTGGTCGACCTTTGCCCGGTCGGCGCGCTGTTGGATAAAGACTTCCTCTTCAAGCAGCGCGTCTGGCTGCTGAAGAACGCCCCGAGCATCTCGCCGGTCGACAGCGGTGGTGAGAACATCTACCTGAACTACAACGACGGCGTGATCTACCGCATCAAGCCGCGCTACAACCCTGACGTGAACGGCTGGTGGATTTCCGACGACACCCGCTACAGCTACAAGGCCGTCCACAGCGATGCCCGACTGATTCACGCAAAGAAGACGCAGTACGGCGCGCAGGTCGACACCAGCTATCCCAAGGCCGTCGAACAGGCCGCGACCGACCTGAAACACCTCGTGGCCACCAATGGCGAGGGCAGCCTTTACGCGGTGCTGTCTCCGATGATGGCCTGCGAAGAGGCGTTCCTGCTCGGCACGCTCATTCGCCAGTGGGATCCGCAAGCGACGCTCGTCCTCGGCCCCGTGCCGACCAGCGGCCAGAACGAGACGTTCAAGAACAGCCTGACCGGCAAGCAGACCTTCGAGATTCAAGCCGAAAAGGTGCCCAACAAGAACGGCATCAACCGCGTGCTGGCCATGCTGGGCGGGCCGACGGCGACGTTCGACGAGCTAACCGCCGGTGCGAAGGATCCGAAGTTTGCCAAGCTGAAGGGCGGCTGGATCGTCGGTGGGTACCTGAGCAACTGGATCACCTCGCCCATGCTGACGGCGTTGAAGGGCTACAAGGTCGTACAGGACATCCTGCCGTCGGCGCTAACCGAAAAGGCCGACGTCCTGCTGCCCAGCGCCGCCTGGGCGGAAAAGGACGGCAGCTGGGAAAACTACGCGGGCAAGCTGCAAACCTTCGCCGCCGGCATCGCACCGATGGAGGGCGCGCGACGCGAGGGCGACGTTTACTACAGCCTGCTCGGGCGCACCGGCTTCTACAACGCCGCCGACGTTCGTCAGGAAATGGGCGAGTTCTTCGCCGCCGCCCCCATGCCCAGCGGTAAGGCCGAAGAGCCGGCGTTCGAGTTCGCGGAACTGTAGGCGGAAGAACGAATAGCCCTGCGATACGGGCATCTCATCTGGCACGTCGCCGCGCAGCGGGATAGGCGAGGCGACGTTGGCGACTTGTAACCGGCGGATCGCCGCGAGCACCGTCGGGTGCTGCTGGGACGCAGTGATGAGTTACTCCAAACCTTTGTCCCTCGCTCTCCTCGCGCTGCTCCTGGTTTTCGCCGGCCCTCGCGTCAGCGCCGCCGAGCCGTGGGTAAGCGGCTACTACCCGGGGTGGGAACAGGACCGCGTGCCGCCGGCGAAGATTCCGTTCGACGCCGTCACGCATGTGTTTCACTTCGCTTGCGTCGTCCGGCCGGACGGGACGCTGAACACGTCGGACTTTATGTTGACGGACGCGCACGTGAAGGAGACGGTCGCGGCGGCGCGGGCGGCGGCCAAGAAGGTCGTGATCGTGCTGGGTGGCGCCGACAGTGAAGCAGGGTTCGTCGGCGCGACGTCGGACGACAACCGCCAGCGATTCATCGCCAACATCGTCGACTTCGCACGCACGCACGGTTACGACGGCGTTGACATCGACTGGGAACCGCTGAGCAACGCCAACAACGAACAGTTCCGCCGTTTCGTCGTGGAACTGCGTGCCAAGTTGCGTGCGCACGATCCGCAAGCGCTGCTGACGGCGGCCACTGGGACGAGTCTGACAAATCGCGAGGTGGGACGGTTGTTCGCTGGCTTGCAGGACGAGCTGGATCAGATCAACCTGATGACCTACGTGCTGGCCGGCGCGTGGGAAGGGTGGGTGACCTGGCACGGGGCCGCGTTGTCCAACGGTGGGGCGCGGTTCGGCGAAGCGGGACGGGAAATGCCGTCGGTCGAAACGAACATGCGCGAGTTCGTCACGGCGGGCGTGCGACCCGAGAAGCTCGGTATCGGACTCGCCTTCCACGGCAGCGTGTGGGCGGGCGGTGAAGGCACCGACACCGGTGGCGTGACGCGCCTTAAGCAAGGTTGGACGACGCCACCCAAGGTGGACGTCGACGTCGGCTACGCCGACATCATGCGACAGTACTACGCCCCTGATCGCCTTCGCTTCGACGAGGTCGCGCAGAGCCCATACCTGTCGATCGACCGCCCGGGCGCCGCCGACGATCGCTTCGTCTCCTTTACTGATGCCCGCGCGATCACCGCGCGCTTGGCCCACATGACCGAGCAGCGGTACGGCGGCTGCATTGTCTGGAACATCGCACAGGATGCGCTTCCAACCGGCGAGCACCCGCTGGCAGACGCGATCATCGCTTTCCGACAACGGCCGGCGCGGTAACATGACCCGCCGAGGCACAGCGAAATGAAGTTAGACGAATCGCGCGTGGTCACGTTAATGCACCGGTGGGCACGATGGGCCGAGCGGTGGTGGTACGCGGTGCCGGGCAACCCGGCGCTAGGGTGCTTCGGCACCGGGTACGACTGGTGGGGCGTGCAGACCAACGCGAAGTACGTCGCCGCGATGGCGGTGCTGTCGACGCGGGCGGAACTGAGCAACGCCGACCGCGACTGGGCGCGCCAGCGGGCGCTGGCGGCGCTGCGGTTCTGCATCGCGTCACATATGTCAGGGCCGCTGGCATGCACCGACGGTCGGCAGTGGGGGCAGACGTGGATCAGCGGGTTGGGCATCGAGCGCATGATGCACGGCGTGGCCGCGATCGACGAACACCTGACGGCCGCCGACCGCGCGGGCTTGCAGCGCATGCTGGAGTCGGAGTGCGACTGGTTGCTGACCGACTACCGGCGCGGCTCGAACGTCGGCATCAAGATCGACAAGTGGAACGACTCGGGCAAGAACGACCCGGAATCAAACCTGTGGAACGGCGCGATCCTGTGGCGCACCGCCGCGATGTATCCCGATCACCCGCACGCGGCGCGGTGGCGCGAGCACGGGCTGGCGTTCTTGGCCGCGGGCGTGAGCATCGCGGCCGATGCGAATGATGACACGGTCTACGACGGCTTGCCGCTGAAGCAGCGGCACGTAGGCGCGGGCTTCTTCGACAGCTATGCGCTGGACCATCACGGCTACTTCAACGTCGGCTACATGGCCATCTGCGTCAGCAACGCGGCCATCCTCCACTTCGACCTGAAGCGGCTCAACCTGCCGGCGCCGCAACTGCTGCACCTGCACCAGCGCGACTTGTGGCGCACGCTGCGGCCGTTGATCTTCACCGATGGTCGCCTCGTGAGAATGGGTGGCGACACGCGCGTGCGCTACGCGTACTGCCAGGAGTATCTGGTCCCATCACTGCTGTACGCCGCCGACCATCTCGGTGACGCGATCGCGGTGGAGCTGATGGATGGATATCTGTCGTTGTGCGAGACCGAGGCCGCTTACAACGGTGACGGCAGCTTCTACGGCCGACGGTTGGCAGCGCTGGCGAACCACAACCCGTACTATTATGTGCGGCTGGAAGGCGACCGCATCAACGCGCTCAGCATGGCGCTCGCCTACGCGCCGCTCGTGCGGCCGAAGAAGAAGGTCGAAGCCGACCCGTCGCCGACGGTGCTTTGGTCCGACCGCGAGTACGGCGCTGCGATGCATCGCTCACCGACGCGGCTGGCGTCGTTCGCCTGGCGCGCCAAGGGCCTCACGCAGGGCCTGTGCGTTCCACCCGATCGCAGCGACCTAGCCGAGTGGGAACAGAACCTCGCCGGCGAGATCACGTTCGTGCACGACCCGCATTCCGGCAACAAACTCCGCCGCCTCGTGCGGCACGACGTTCGCGAGATGCCTGGCGGGTTCATCACCAGCGGTACGATCGTGGAGGGCGCGCAGCTGTTCATCGCCGAAGGATGGACCGGCAAGGACCTCGGCCTGCACTACCTCGCGTTCGTCGCGCTGCCGGACGATCGCACGGTCGTCGGCATTCAGGTCTGCCGGGCCGCCGCGCTGCGCGCGCTGGTTCGCAACGTGAAGGGATTGCGATTGAACGTGCCGAACGATCTGTTCAACAACTTCACGCGCCAACTCGACATCGCTGGCGGCACCGTGCAGTTGAACGCCGCCGCGAATAACGAAGTGGTGTCGCTCGATTCGCGCTGGGCGACGATCGACGGCCGGTTGTCGGTGGTGGGCCTGTACGGCGCACCGACGCTCACGCTCGACCGTTCCACCGCCCAGCGCGGTGGTGCGACGCCGAACCTGACCGTCGAGCAACTCTGCTTCGGTCACCGCAGCGAGGTCGCGCCGTTTTTCGTCGAACCGAATGCCGTGCTGCTGGACTGCGCCTGGATGGTGAGCACGACCGACGCCGCCGCTACGCGCCAACTGGCCGACCGCAACGCGACGGCTCGGGTGGAAACGAACAATGACGCGCTGCGCGCCGTCGCCGTCCACGACACCGCTGGAAAGCGTCACGTGATCGTGCTGAACGCCAGCGAGTCATCGGTGACCGCCGACGTGATGGGAAAGACGATCACGCTTCCCGCGGGCGAGGCGACGCATTGGGCGGTGTAATTCCGGCCGTGGCATGGGCGCCAGAGCCCATGCATGTTGTGAACCAAGAGATTTGTTGCAGCCGCGCGGTCGAAGCGGTCTGCCACAAATGTCAACGACCGTTCAATCGAGATGCATGGGCTCTGGCGCCCATGCCACGGCCAATGCGATCGCCGCTGTAGTGACATCAACTCGCCAGCGCTGCCGCCGAAGGTGTCGCGCCGCTGCGGCTCCTTATGCCACCAATCTCGAAGCGCAGCGTGAAGCTGTCGAGCGTGCCGGGGAGCTTGCCAGGCGGCAGGCGGTGGGGGTCGCGCAGGCGGACCGTGTGGTTGTCGATCAGGCCGGCCAGCACGCCGCTGGTCAGCAGCAGCACGAGGTTCTGCGCGGGGCAGTGAGCGGTGCCGCCGCTGAACGGCACGAACGGCCACTCGCGCGGGGGGAAGCCGCACACGTTGGCGTCGTCTTCAATCCAGAGGTTCGGGTGGAACGTGTTGGCGAAGGGCAGGCGCTCGTCATCGCGGTGGAAGAAGGGCGCAAAGAGCAGCACGCCGGTGCGCGCGGGCATAATACCGTTGTCCCACTCGGTCTGGCGTGTCGTCTGCCGCAGGATCATCGGTGTGGTCGGCCAAAGCCGTAACGCCTCCAGCATCGCGGCGCGCAACAGCGGGCGCATCGGCCGATCGGTGACGGCGCCGCCGGTGGTTTCCTGGCGCACCTCGTCCAAATGCTGCGGATGCGTCGCCAGCAGCGCCAGCGCCCGGAACGACGCCATGGCGGCCGCATCGAACGCGAATAGCCACTGCGGAATTTGCCCCTCGGGCTTCTGCTCGTCCGATCGCACCTTCGTCGCCATGTAAGCGCAAAGGCTGTTGGGCTCGGCCTTGTCCAGGTAGGCGCGAATGCGGCCGTGCAGTTCGTCGCGCAGATCCGTGCGGCGCGGTTTGGCGAAGGCCCAGTTGGCGTCGGCGCGCAGCCAGGCGGCCAGGTCGGTAATGCGCCGGTCGTCGCGCGCGCCATTGCCGAAGATCACCCGCCGAACGATCGCGAAGATCGCGTCGATGTAGTCGTCCCACCGCAGCTCGCCGCCCGACTGCTTCACGTGGTTCAACAATCGGCCGATCTCGTCGTCCACGATTGGCAGGAACGCGCCGGCCATGTGGTGGATGGGGCTCTTGCTCTCCAGCACCTGGTCGTTCAACTCGCGGCGCAATCGCCGCGCCGGCCCGTGCGAGATGAGCACGCCGTGCGGCTCGAGGTGCGCCAGGGCCGCCTGCTTCTCGGTACTGGCGGTGGCGAAGGGCTCTGGCGATTCATCGAGCACCCGGCGGACGTGGTCGGGGTCCAGCAGCACCGCCTGATTGCGGAACGGCACCTTCAGCATGAGCGGGCCGTTACCGTACTTGCGCCGCAACTGCTGCATCATCTTCACCGCCGCCGTGTCGACACCGAGCTTTTCGCTCATCGCCACCACGCGCGGCCGGCGGATGATCGCGCCCTTAGCCACGTTGGGCATGAACATGCCCCACACCACCTTCGACGAGTCGAGCAGCGACGCGGTCGGCAGACGGTTCTCCTTCGCGATCTTCGGCTCGCTCGCCGCATCACCGGCACCGGTGGCGGTCATTGTGTCGGTCGGCGTGACGACGTGGACTTCATCCACGCGCGGTTTCGATTGGCTGTCCGTCAACGGCGCGACGGCCATATCCATCAGCCCCATCCCCAGCGCGCACGCGGTGACGGCGGCGTTCTCGCGCCGCCGTTGGACGAACGGCAACGCGCCCATCATTACGCCCCCCGCAGCGTCGAGCGCCAGGTGCGTCTTCATCGGCAGCATCTTGGCCACACCTAACTCGTGCCGCGTCACCAAGGCGTAACCCAACTTGCCCAACGCCAGTATTGTCGCGGCGCGCGTGAACGGCTTGCTTGCCCCCAACAATCGCGGGAACGCGATCGCGAAGGCGACGGTGGCGATATCGAGACAGGCGTGCGTACGCGTGGAGATCTTCATCATGACTGCATCCTTCGGAAGCGCGCGACCGGGAAACGAACGACGCGGGTGCCGCCTAGCGGAGCGCGGTTCCACCGTCGTGCCTGGCGTCATTCGCGAAGCGCGGCAAAGCCCGTTCCAGCGATGCCCGAACGAACACAGCTAGGGAAAAACGATGTAGCCGGTCCGCGGATGGTGATCATCCGAGCCGAGACGCGTTTCGGGGGTATTCAGTTTTGGCCTGATCGTGGATCATCATCCAATCCAGTGGTGACAATGGGAGGGCCACGCATGTCTGTACCTGAGGAAGATCCGCCGCCATTACCCTCGAATGAGCAATCTCCCCTGTCGTACCGGCAGGGACCGCAACCCGTCTCGCTGCGCGGGTTTCGGCTGTTGCTGTTTCTGACGCTCGTGAACACCATCTTGCTGGGCGGCTTTGTTATGGGGCCGGCGCTGTCGGCGTTCGGCAAGCAGCAGTGGGCGGACTACCAACGTCGACAGGCCGCCGAACGTGCCGAGGTCGCGAAGATCGCGAAGGAACAGGCGGCCGCAGCAGCGCGACAGGTGGCGATGGTGGCCGAGCAGAAATGCTTTACCCACGCGTGGCCGATGGGAACGCTTCTGTACGACGACGATCCCAAGCGTCCCGGCGGCCCCGAGGAACCAGCGGGTAAGCGCGGACAGGACGGAAAGCTCCCCAGCACCAACCCATCGGTCGCCACTCCGCAACTGCCATGGCCTTGGGTGACGCCGTTGCCGGAGGCATTTCAATCTGTGGCTTCGTCGCTACCGTCAAGGTTGGCCGGTCGGGCCCTCTCTGCACAGACCTTACTGTTCATGCACGAGCGACGCGCGTCCCAGTCGTCCGAGCCTCGCCTCGTCGTCGTCCTGATCGATGCGACGTTCCTGCTGAACCGATCGCAAGGGTTTCAGCATGGCCGTCGTGATGTATCTGCAATTGTGCTGCACCCTACGTCGCCCACCACGCCCATGACCGTCCGAATGTCCTCCGAATACAATCGTACGGAGGATTCCGGTGATCCGTACCCACCCCTGCGTCTCTTCGCCGGCGTCGCCGACTCGGCCGATGTCACGCGGTTTTACATACCATATGAAATGGCCGGGAAGTCGGGCATGATCGTCGGACGCCTACAAGGCGACGACACGGTCCATCTGCGGGCCGAGGGGCCGCTCGCGAGCGGATGGCACCTTGACCTGAATCGCCCCTATTCACCGTAGCGGCAGATCCGTCGAAAAACGCCAGTCCAACCGCGCCGGTGGTGGCGGAAGTAAAGGGGCGCGTTTAGGATGCTGCCCATCATGGTCGACGTGCTCACTGACTGGTTCAAGGCCAACTATCACTGGATCACCCTCGCGATCGTCCTGCACGTCATCGTGCTGGGCACGGTCGCGTACCTCATCCTGCTCGAGCGCAAGATCGCGTCGTGGGTGCAGGACCGTATCGGGCCCAACCGCACGGGGCTGGGGTTCGGCATCATCCCGATCCTGAAGAACTTCAAGTTCTGGGGCTTGGGCCAACCCATGGCCGACGGGTTGAAGCTGTTTTTGAAGGAAGACTATCGACCGAAGCACGTTGACAAGATCCTGTTCAGCCTTGCGCCGATGGTGATGATGACGGTGATCGTCATCAGTATTGCGACGCTGCCGTGGGGCGGCTGGGTGGGGGAGAAAGAGACGATCGACGTAACCGCCCAAGCGATCGCCAGCGCCGGCCAGAGCGCCGCCGCCAACGCCGAGTACGCTGCGGCGATTCAGGCCGCCATTCCACCGGGCAACGAGTTGATCGGTGTGCCGGTTTTCGCGCAAGACAACGGTCAGGTAACCGCCACGTTCTGGCACGGCTGGATGTTCCAGATCGCCAACCTGAACATCGGTGTCCTCTACATCCTGGCGACGCTGTCGCTGGCGGTGTACGGCGTGGTCATAGGTGGGTACGCCAGCAACAATAAGTTCTCGTTCCTGGGGGGCTTACGTGCGACGGCCAACATGATCAGCTACGAGATTCCGCTTGGCCTGGCCGTGCTGACGATCGTGGTGATGTACGGCACGCTGAATTTGGCAGAACTGGTCGAGGTGCAGGCCCACTCGTGGTACGGCGTGCTGCCGGCGTGGAACATCTTCTGCCAGCCACTAGCGTTCGTGATGTTCCTGATCTGCATCCTTGCCGAGGCCAACCGCGCCCCGTTCGACACCGCCGAGGCCGAGCAGGAACTGGTGGGTGGCTATCACACGGAATACTCGTCGATGCGGCTGGGTCTGCTGCTGCTGGCCGAGTATGCGGGCATGATCACCACCAGCGCGATCTGCGTGGCGCTGTTCTTCGGTGGTTGGGATTTCCCCGGTTTGCGCGGCCACCTGAACCCGGCGCACCCATCGCTGGTCGACAGCGTCTGGGTCGCCATCGCGCGGGCGGCGGTGTTCTACGGCAAGGCGCTGTTGATCATCAGCGTCTTCATGTGGGTCCGCTGGAGTTTGCCACGATTCCGCTTCGATCAGATCATGACGCTGGCGTGGCGCGGTTTGATCCCCATCGCGCTGCTGCAGCTGATGGCGACGGCGTTCCTCGTCTACTACTGGGGCGGTGAAGGTCGCCAGTACATGCGCATCAACGGCTGGCACGCCCTGATGATGTTCGGCATGAACGCGTTGATCGCCGTCGTGGTGATGGTCGGCAGCACGTTCCTGCCACCGGCACCGCAGACGAACCGCCGCGTGCACGTGCCGGGCAGCCGGTTCAACCAGACGGCGTTGCCGGCGTCGTTGAACTAATGCGAGGTCCGCCATGCAGCGACTTGCGAACAAGGTTGCGATCGTCACCGGCGCCAGCCGGGGCATCGGAGCGGCCATCGCGCGCAAGTTGGGCGTGGACGGGGCCAAGGTCGTCATCAACTACGCCGCCAGCGCCGAAGAGGCCGAACGGCTGGCGAGTGAGATCCGCTACGCGGGTGGGCAGGCGGTGACGGCGTGCGCCGACCTGTCCAACCCCGACCACATTCCCGACCTCTTCGAAACCGCACGCTTGGCCTACGGTCGGCTCGACATCCTCGTCAATAACGCCGGCACCGCCATCCTGAACCAGCCGCTGGACCAGACCGACATTAGCCAGTACACGAAGCAGTTCGATCTGAACGTCCGCGGGCTCATCTTGTGCACGCAGGTAGCGCTCGTGGCGATGGGCGACGATGGTGGCCGGATCATCAACATCACCAGCGGCATCACCCGCACCCCCACCGCCGGCAGCAGCCTCTACAGCGCCACCAAGGCCGCGGTGGAAATGCTGACCAAGTGCTGGGCCAAGGAATTGGGCGTTCGCGGCATTACCGTTAACGCCGTCGCCCCCGGCACGACGGATACGGACCTGCTGCGCTCCGCCATGACGCCAGAGATCGCGCAAATGCTGATCCAGGCCACACCGCTCGGCCGCCTGGGCCATCCGGACGATATCGCGGATGTGGTGGCATTCATCGCGTCAAACGAGGCCCGGTGGATCACCGGCGAGATCATCGGGGCGACGGGGGGTCTTTAGATCGGCTTCGACAGCAGCGGGGGATGGCTGCTATACTGTGCCGGGAGCGTTGTCATGACTCAACTTGCGACCGCACACACGTTCGCTGAACTGCTCGCCTTGCCCGATGACGGCAAGATTTATGAGCTGGTACGCGGCGAGTTCGTGGAGAAACCTATGGGGCGGCGATCGGTCGGGACGGCGTCGGAAATTCAGATCACCCTAGGCGGCTTTGTGAAAGCCAATCGCCTTGGCTCCATCGCCACCGAACTGCCGATCAACTGCTTTCCCTGGCTGGGCAATCATGGGCGACGGCCCGACGTGTGCTTCTTCGATTGGCAGCGCCTGCCGGAGGGTTTTGCGTCAGACGAACACGTCACCGTAGCGCCCAACTGGGTCGCAGAAGTGTTGTCCGAGCACGACAACGCGATCGATGTTGACGAAAAACTCGAAGAGTACCTTCAAGCCGGCGTCGAGTTAATCTGGATTGTTAATCCAGCGGTGCGTACCGTTCGCGTCCATCGGGCCGACGGCAGCGTGGCGTTTTATCACGAGGCCGACACGATCGACGGTGGCACCGTGTTCCCTAACTTTCGGGCTAAAGTTCACGACCTGTTCCCTCAGCCGATGTCCAAGTAGACTGTCTCCGCCATGAAAGACTCCGACGTCCTAGTTCTGGAAGAACCCAAGTTGTCGCTGGCCGATCAGTTTTACCTGCCGCAGGTGCTGAAGGGGCTGGGGACGACGATGAAGCACATGCTGAACGTCGTCGTGCTCGGCAACGATCGCGTGCTGCAGTACCCGGAAGAGCGCCGCGAGGACTTGCCGCTGGGCGAAGGGGGCATGCTGCGCGACACCTATCGCGGCGTGCACCGGTTGAACAAGGATGAAGAGGGCCGCGTGAAGTGCGTCGCCTGCTTCATGTGCTCCACCGCCTGCCCCGCCCGCTGCATTCACATTGAGGCGGCCGAGTCGCCGTGGCAGGATCGTGAAAAATACCCGGCGAAATTCGACATTGACGAGCTCCGCTGTATTTACTGCGGCATGTGCGAAGAGGCCTGCCCGGTTGACGCGATCGAGCTCACCAGCAAGTACGACATCGTCGGGCTGACCCGCCAGGAGATGATCTTCGATAAGTCCAAGCTCCTGCGCGTGTACGACGAGACGATTAAAGACGAGCCGATGTAGATTAAACGCCTGAAGGACGTCATTGCACCCAACGCCCAAGCGACGAGTCGCTTGGGCGTTTTGCTTGCCATGCATGTCGTTTGACAAACCACCGTCATCCTGAGGTACCCCGAAGGATCTCTTCGTCTTCGGCGCGGGGGGCGGAAGAGATCCTTCGGGGTGCCTCTAGATGACGAGTTGAACCGGTTGGTGCGCCAGGCGCATGATTCTATTTTGCATCCGGCGCTCGGGGCCATCGGATCAATCCGATCGCACTGCTTTCCTCAATCGCCCGGCCCTCTTATCATACGGTGCCATGGCTTTCCCTGAACCCGTCCTTACGAAGCGTATCCCGCAAGACCCCTCGTTGCGCAAGACCGTCTGGTACGACGACTACGTCGCCACCGGTGGCTACGAAGCGCTACGCAAGGCCATCACGATGGCGCCGGCGGATATCGTCAAGACCGTCACCGACAGCGGCCTGCGCGGGCGCGGTGGGGCGGGCTTTAGCGCCGGCATGAAGTGGTCGTTCATCCCCAAGGAAAAGAAGGGTCCGCACTACCTGGCCGTCAACGCCGACGAGAGCGAGCCGGGGACGTTCAAGGACCGCTACATCATGGATTACGACCCGCACTCGCTGCTGGAGGGCATCGCGATCTGCGCGATCGCCACGCAGTGCGACGTCGCCTACATCTTCATCCGCGGCGAGTACCACCGGCAGATCAAGGTGCTCGAACAGGCGCTGAAGGAAGCGTACGCCAAAGGCATCTTCGGGCAGCAGGGTGTGTACGGCAGCGCGACGAAGGTCGAGTGCTACGTCCACAAGGGTGCCGGCGCCTACATCTGCGGTGAAGAAACCGGCCTGCTCGAGGCGCTCGAAGGCAAGCGCGGCTGGCCGCGCAACAAGCCGCCGTTCCCCGCCATTGCGGGCGCGTTTGCCAAGCCGACGGTCATCAACAACGTCGAGACGCTCTGCACAGTGCCGCACGTCATCAACCGCGGGCCCGACTGGTTCAAGACGATGGGCACCAAGAGTTCGCCGGGGCCGAAGCTGTTCGGGATCAGCGGGCACGTGAACAATCCGGGCGTGTACGAACAGGAACTGGGCATCACCCTGCAGCAGGCGATCGACATGGCCGGCGGCATGAAGGGCGGCAAGTTCAAGGCCAGCATCTGCGGCGGCATTAGCATGGGCGTGCTGGGCACGAACCAGCTCGACATCAAGCTGGACTTCGACGACGTGCGCTTCCGCGGTGGCTGCCTTGGCCTGGGCACGGCCGGCATGATCATCATGAACGAGCACACCGACATGGTGCGCGCGCTGCGCAACTGCGTACGCTTCTACAGCTTCGAAAGCTGCGGCCAATGCACGCCGTGCCGCGAGGGCAGCGCGTGGATGCGCAAGATCCTGGATCGCATCGTCGATGGTGGCGGCAAGGCCCGCGACCTCGACATGCTAATGGAGCTGGAAAAGACCATGGGCATCATGCCTGGCACCACCATCTGCGGCCTGGCCGACGGCACCGCCTGGGCGACGCGCACGTTCATCACCAAGTTCTACGACGAGTTCGCCGCTGCCTGCCCGGAAGAGCCGTTCAAGACGGTGCCGTTGAAGATCAGCGCCAGTCGGCAAAACGTGCTGGTGCCGATGGGCAGCAACACGCGGTAGGACATTTCGACGAGAAGATTCGCTCTGGTCCCTCTCCCGGTACGCCGGGAGAGGTTAGGTGAGGGTGATTTCGAGCTGCTGGCGAATCAGGAAGAAAAAATCACCCTCACCTAACCTCTCCCATGAGTACATGGGAGAGGGACCAGACCAATACACCGTCTGGGGGCACGACGGGTGCTGATCACGCGGCTAGCGCGTTCGGCTCTTGCGATAACGATTCCATCAGGAGAAGCAGCGTGAACCCGAGCCGCACCTTACGCGCACGCAACGTCGGGCTGGCACTGAGTATCGTCGTGATGGGTGTGTCGCCGCTCGCGGCGCAGGTGCAGCCGGGCGCGCCAGCGACCGCGCCCGCCACGGCGCCAACGACCGCGCCAGCGGCAGCGGTCGATGCGGCGCTTCATCAGGCGGCACACGCGCAAGGGCAGGCGTGCGGCGACGCCCTGCTCGCCGGTGACTTCAAGACGCTGATCCGCTTCACCCATCCCAAGATCATCGAGATGGTCGGCGGCGTCGACGCCATGATCGCGACGCTCGAGAAGGGCGAGCGCGAGATGAAGACGGGTGGCATGCGCCTGACCGCCGTCACGATCGGTGCTCCGTTGCAGATCATCACCACCGAGACCGCTGCGTTCGCGGTCCTGCCGCAGCGCATCAACCTCGCCTTGTCCGGTGGGCAAGCATTGCATGACAGTTTCCTCCTTGGTCATAGCACTGATCGCGGGGCGACCTGGACGTTCGTCGATGGCACCGGCCTGAACGACCGCACGATGAAGTTGCTTTTTCCCGATGCGCCGGCCGACCTGAAGCTGCCGGCCAAACAGAAGCCGACGTTCATATCCGACAAGTGACGGGCTCGTTTCCATGCCGCCGCGCATGTGAATCCACGGCTCATACGATCGCCTGCGCTACTTCTGCAATTTCCAATACGCCTGAGCCGTCCCTTTGCTCAGCGGTTGTTCGTTGTCACCGGCGACCGCGATGATGCGGCCCTCGGCATCCTTGCGGAAGCCCAGTTGATCGCCTTCCTGCAGGCGAACCGTGGTCGTCGCATTGGGGCTCAGCGTCGTGTACAGCTTGTACGTGCCGGTCTTCGGGGCCGTCTGCATCACCGGTTCATTAGTGCGGCCTTGCGTGACGATCGTCGTGCCCGGCTGGGCGCCGCAGCCCGCGGTGAACAGTCCGGTCACAACACAGGCACGCAGCGCGAAATTTCTCAGCAGCATCGGCGGCTCCTTCACAAGTTCTTCCGGTAGTTCCAGTAGGCCTGCGACGTCAGGCCCGACAGGCCGTACGACTGGTCCTTGTAATATGCCTCGACCCCACCGTCGGCCGCCTTGCGGAAGCCGAGCGGTTCGCCTTCGGCGACCTGGATCGTCACGACTGGGTTGGGGTTGGCGGCCGTCGTCAGCGTGTAGGTGCCGGTGTAGGGGGCTTGGCCGCCCACGTCGGGATTAGTGGGGCCGGCGGTAAAGACCGTCTCGCCCTCCTGCGCGCCGCAACCGCCTAAGAACAGGCAGAGCGTCGCGAGCATCGTAAACAAACTGAATCGCATCGTGGTCATAACGGCACCTCCTGCGGCCGCTGCAGAACCTACGGCATGACCCCGCAAGCGGGGAACCCCTGTTTTTATCGGACGCGAAAGAAGTGTTCGTTCGACGATATAATGTGGTCGTGCTCGGTCCGCTGCGCATCCTCCACGTCGACATGGACGCGTTCTACGCGTCGGTCGAACAGCTCGATCAGCCGCACCTGCGCGGCCGGCCGGTGCTGGTAGGACATGACGGGCCACGCGGTGTGGTGTCGGCGGCATCGTACGAGGCGCGCAGGTTCGGATGCCGCAGCGCCCAACCGACCGCCGTCGCGAAGCGGTTGTGTCCGCATGCGATCGTGGTGCCGGTGCGGTTCGCGCGGTACGGCGAGGTATCGCGGCAGGTGTTCGCGATCTTCGAAAGCTACACGCCGCTCGTTCAGGCGCTAAGCGTCGACGAAGCCTTCCTCGACGTCGCCGCCAGCGTGCGGTTGTTTGGCGAGCCAATCGAGATCGCGCGGCAGATCAAGCAGCGCATCCACGGCGACACCGGTCTCACCGCTTCGGTCGGCGTGGCGCCGAACAAGTTCCTGGCCAAGCTGGCGTCGGACATGAACAAGCCCGATGGCCTGACCGTCATCGGCGACCACAACGTCGACGAGATCATGCCGCCGCTGCCGGTCGAGAAGATCTGGGGCATCGGCCCGAAGACGATGGAGCGCCTCAACGACATCGGCGTGCGCACGGTCGGTGACCTGCGCAGACTGCCCGTAGAGCTGCTGAAACTGCGCCTTGGCGACGAGGCCGACCACTACCGCCGGCTGGCCTTCGGCATCGACGCCCGTGCCGTCTCGCCCGACCGCGACGCCAAGAGCATCGGTCAGGAACAAACCTTCGGCCAAGACCTGACCGACCCCGAAGCCGTGCGCAGCGTCATTCTCGGCCAGACCGAACAGGTCAGCGCGCGCCTGCGCCGCAACGCGGTGGTGGCGCGGTCGGTCACCGTGAAGATCCGCTACGGCGACTTCGAAACCATCACCCGCCGGACCACGCTGGTGGAGGCCGTCGACACCACCGCGCCACTTTGGAACGCCGCCAAGGCTCTGTTCGACGCCTGGGCGGCGAAGGACTTCCGCCCGGTGCGACTGATCGGCGTTACCGCTAGCCAACTGTCAACCGCGGCGGAGCAGTCGTCGCTCTTTCCCGATCCAGCTCGCGAGAAGGAGAAGCGGCTCGACAACGTGGTCGATCAGATCAACGCCAAGTTCGGCAAGCGAGCCGTCAGCCGCGCACAGGCGACGTCCAGACGGCGAACGGAAAAGTAGGGAAACCGTATCGGGCGACGTGCAGGACGTGCCGTCACTTCTTCAGAAAGTTCGCCAGCAGCTTCTCGCCCTGTTCGGTCAGGAAGCTTTCCGGGTGATATTGAACGCCTTCCAGCGGCCACGTCTTGTGGCGAACGCCCATGATCTCGTTGTCGCCGGTCCAACTGGTAATCTCGTACTCCGGTGGCAACGTTCCCTGGCGGATGATGAGGCTGTGATACCGCGTGGCGGTGAACGGGTTGGGCATGCCGGTGTAGATCGTCCGGCCATCGTGGTGAATCGTGTCGGTCTTGCCATGCATGAGCTTGGCCGCCCGCTCGACGATCGCGCCGGCGGTGAAGCCGATGCACTGATGCCCAAGACACACGCCCAGCACCGGCAGCTTCGGGCCGAAGTGGCGAATGATGTCGTTGCTGACCCCGCCTTCCTTCGGCGTGCAGGGGCCGGGGCTGACGACGATGTGCGTCGGCTTCAGTTCCTCGACCTGATCGACCGACACCTTGTCGTTGCGAAACACCTTCATCTCCAGCCCCGGCGACACCTCGCCGAGCTTCTGGACCAGGTTGTAGGTGAACGAGTCGTAGTTATCGATCAGGACGATCATGGCGCGGGGATTGTAGGTGAGTTGCGCCCGGACTGCTACTGGAGCCGGCGATAGCAGTCGCAGGCTCCCAGTCGTCACATCAGGAAAAACAACCGTGGATTTACACTCCCTACTCGTATAAGCAGTAATGCGACCGTTTCACCCGGAAAGGCTCCCATGCTCGACATGCTGCGCCTGCGGCTCGACACGCTGAACTTCCTCGCGTCGCTCGCGACGCGCGGCGACTTCACACGCTTCGGTCCGAAGAACAACGTGGTGCTCGTGAGCCATCCCGACCTCATCCGCGAGGTGCTGGTCACGCAGGCCGCTAAGTTCATCAAGGGGCCGGCGCTGCGGTCGACGAAGTCCACCCTCGGCGAAGGGCTGCTGACCAGCGAGGGCGACTTCCACAAGCGCCAACGGCGCATCATTCAACCGGCGTTCCACGCGACGCACGTCGCGACCTACGGCCAGACGATGGTGCAGTTCACCGACCGCCTCAGCGGCGCCTGGCAGGACGGGCAGACCGTCGACATCCACGAGGCCGCCACCCGGCTGACACTGGAGATCGTCGCCAAGACGCTGTTCGATGCCGAGGTGGAACAGGACATCGCCGAGATCGGCCGCGCGATGACGGCCAGCGTCGAGCTGTTTCCCATCCTGCTCTTGCCGTTCGGCAACTGGCTCGCGCGCCTGCCGCTGCCCCCCGTACGACGGTTCCACCACACCTGGCCGAAGATGACGCAGACGATCGAGCGTTTCATCGCCGAGCGGACCGCCAGTGGCGCGACGGGCAACGATCTTCTCTCGGTCCTCATTCGGGCCACCGATCCCGAAGAATCGGCCGGCGATGGCGGTGGCTATCGCATGAGCCCCCAGCAGCTGCGCGACGAGGCGATCACGCTCTTCACCGCCGGCCACGAGACGACCGCCAACGGGCTTACGTATGCGTTTCACCTGATCGCGCACTACCCAGAGGTTCAACAAAAGCTGCATGCCGAGTTGGACGCCGCGCTGGCCGGGCGAAAGCCCGAGGCGAAGGACCTCGACGCGCTGCCGTACACGCGCGCGATCGTCAGCGAGGCGATGCGCGCCTACCCGCCCGTCTGGACCGTCGGCCGCGAGGCCAACGACGACGTGCAGCTCGGCGAGCACACGCTGAAGAAGGGCGCGATCGTGCTGACCAGCCAGTGGGTTGCCCACCACGACGCCCGCTGGTGGCCCCGCCCCAACGAGTTCGACCCCGACCGCTGGCTGACGCCCGATCCCGACCGCCCGCGCTACGCCTACTTCCCCTTCGCCGGTGGCCCGCGGTCGTGCATCGGCGAGGCCTTCGCGTGGATGGAGATGATCCTGGTGCTGGCGACCATCGCCCAGCGATGGTCGTTCGAGCCACAGTCGCCGCGCGAGCTTCGGCTGGCCCCAAGTATCACGCTGCGCCCGAAAGATGCGGTGCGCGTCCGCGTCACGCCGCGGTAACGTGTTCATCGCAACAGCAGCGAACGCGAAGGTCGCAACGGGCGGACGCGAAGCACCGCGAAGAGGATCTTCACCCCCGGCGGCAGTTTGGGTAAGCGGAAACACGACATCGTGCACCATTTTGCACCATTGTGCACCATTGGGTGTGACCGATACACATCCCGCGACGTCACGCGTGTCGGCTATTCAATTGTCAAAGAGCGCACTCTCCAACTCTACGCTCGCGCTGCGCGATCCACGTTGGTTTAGCGCAACACTCCGGCGATCACGTTGCGCCGCGCCGCACGTAGCATGGGCGTCTCACCCATGACAATGGCCGGAGCAGCGGATGTTGTTCCTGCAGACGATATTGCGTCGGTCGTCACCGTAGCATGGGCGCCAGAGCCCATGGTGTCGGTACCCCAGCACGTCGGATGGTACACCATCCAAATCAGCAATCGCGCCATCGAAGGGGTTGCCAGCACCAATGGTAGAGCAGATCGCTTGCGCTCGTTATCTCGGGCCGAGTACGGCCCGACACCGCGGGGTACCGCGGCTCCATGGGCGAGACGCCCATGCTACGTGCAGAGCGAGCCCGGCGATGCACGCTTACGCCCCCGCAGAACGACAAGGCGTGATAAGATGTAATCCACGCCTTCAGACGCGGGAGCGCCTGTTACACAGAAGTGCTTGCGGCTCGCGTCGACCTACTCCTGCTCGATCGCCAGCACCGACGTCCGCGGGACGAACAGGCGCTTGCCGCCTTCGGTTTCCAGGATGATCCACTGGCTGTCGATGCTGCGCAGCACGCCCTTCAGCACGTCGCGCCGCGGGCCCGGGGCCAGGGCGGGGGCGCCCTGGATCAGGTGCAGCGAGACGGTCTGGCCCGCCAGCGCGGTGGCCATCGCGGTCGCCGCGCCGCTGTCGGCGTGGGCGACGGTGCCGGAATGAGCGCCGCCGCTCGGCTGGGTCGCCGTGCGCCCCAGCGGCGCCATCGCGACCGACGACCCCCGGCCCGCAGGCTTGGCGCCGGCAGTCTGCTTCACGTCACGGCCCGCGGTACAGCCGGTGGTGACGATCGCGAGCAGGGAGAGCGTGCTGAGGACAGTGGTACGCGTCATGGGGATGATCCGTTAGAGATAGGTCGCTTCACGATTGCATGGTCGCGTCAGCGACGATGCCGGCGTAGCTCAATTGGTCGTCGCTCACGCAGATATCGCTGGCGCTAACCGCGCGGGAAGACGCGCACGTGAACCAGTTTCCCGTCATCGTCAAAGTCAGCCACGTGGACGCCGTCCTTCCCGTTGCGCGGCTCCACGTGCCACTCGGCGATCACGTGGCGCGGCCCGCTGGTGACGCGGTCGACGATGATCTGCTCGCCGCGCGACATCACGCCCTCGCACAGCTTCACCATGCGGTTGCGTACATCCGCATACCCCTTTGCCGCCGTGCCCACGTTCGGGTTGTGGTAGACACCGTCACGGTTCCAGTTGGCCATGATGGCGTCCGGATCGTACGCGTTCACGCCCGCAAAGGCGGCGAGGAGGGTGGATTCAAGAGACTCATTCATTTGGTGTTTGTTTCGGTCACGGAGACCTTGTCTTTCCCCCAGGAGCGGTAGCGCTTGCTGAGCTTTCCGCTCTTCGTCAGCACACCAGAGGCCTTCATGGCGGCAGTGCGATCACCCGCGTGGGCGACCTTCAACGCGGCCTTCAACGCAGCGGGGGACCACGTTCGAAGCGGCGCGCTCACGATCGGCTTACTCTTTGCCATACGTGCCATCCTTTCTCACGGACCAGACACCAATGATATTCTTCGATTCCCGTACGCACAGCTGAATATGCGCGCCGTGAAAGATTCCGCTGCGGGACCACACGCGTTGTCGCGGCCCTGTCGGCACGAACACGGCCCGAACCGTCTCCACGTCGAACCCAGCCGATGCCAGATCAACGAACAGTTGATTGAACACCAAGCAGTCGAGATACTTGTGGTTGTTTGCGTTCTGCGGCAACCGGAGGCCGCTCGCTTTGAAGTCGGCTGCCACCTTCTGATACTGCAGTTCGAGCAGTTCAGCGTTCTTCGGATCCAAGAGGTCGATGCATTGGCCCAACCGCAACACTGCGCCCACTACGGCAGCTTCTTTGCCGTAGCGCCGTTCAGCCCACCACCATGCCTGCTGCGGCGCGTGCTCCCAGAAGTAGATGCCGTGTCCGAGCCAGTCATCGGTGTTCTCGCTGGGATCAAACACCCGGCCCCGAAGCAGGGATTCTACTGTCTTTCGACGCGTGCCATGAAAACCGATTGCCAACCGGTCATAGGCGGTCGGATTCACGGCAAATTCGGCCATTGTTTCACGCGTTCCCTACGCCGCCTTCACCGCGGCGGTCACCTTCTGCGCCGCGTCGGTCAGATCCGTCGCGGCGATGATCATCGGCAGGTCCTTGGCGGCGGCCTTCAGGATCTCGCGGGCCTTGTCGACGTTGGTGCCTTCTAGGCGGACGACGACGGGCACCTTGAAGCCGATCTCCTTGCCGGCGGCCACCAGGGCCTCGGCGATCAAATCGCACTTGGCGATGCCGCCGAAGATGTTGACGAGGATGCCCTTCACGTTCGGGTCGGACAGGATGATGCCGAACGCCTCGCGGGCGCCCTCGGCCGTCACGCTGCCGCCGACGTCGAGGAAGTTGGCTGGCTCCTCGCCGTGCAGCTTGATGATGTCCATCGTCGCCATTGCCAGGCCGGCGCCGTTGACGAGGCAGCCGATCGTGCCGTCGAGCGCGATGTAGTTCAGCGCGGCCTTGCGGGCGCGAACGTCCAGCGGCTTCTCCTGGCTCTCGTCGACCATCGCTTCCAGGTCCTTATGGCGGAACATCGCGTTGTCGTCGAAGTTGAACTTCGCGTCCAGCGCGACCAGCTGCCCGTCCTTCGTCACCACCAGCGGGTTGATCTCGGCGATCGAGGCGTCGGTCTGCACGAACGACTTGGCGAGGTTCAGGATGAGCTTCGTCACCTCGTTGGCCATCTTGCCGGTGAAGCCGAGCTTGTAGGCAACCTCGCGGGCCTGGTAGGCCTGCAGGCCGAGCGTGGGGTGAAGGGCTTCCTTGAAGACCTTCTCGGGATGATCCTTGGCAACCTCTTCGATCTCCACGCCGCCTTCGGCGCTGGCGATCAGCGTCGCGGTGCCGCGGCCACGGTCGATGGTGATGCCGAGGTAGTATTCCTTGGCGATGTCGACGCCGGGCGCCACCAGCAGCACGTTGACCGGCACGCCTTCGGGGCCGGTCTGGTTGCTGACCATGCGGTTGCTCAGCATGAACTTGGCGGCATCGAACGCTTCATCTGCGGTGTTGCAGAGCTTCACGAAACCGGCCTTGCCGCGGCCGCCCGCGTACACCTGGGCCTTCACCACGCACATCGCGCCGCCGAACTTCTTGAACGCCGCGCGGGCCTCTTCGGGGTTGTACACGACCTCGGCGGGGGGAACGGGAACGCCGGCTGCGGAAAGGATCTGACGGGCCTGATATTCGTGGATCTTCATGGTGCCGACGAGCATAGCGGGGGGAGGGGGATTGGACAATTGCGGGAACTGGAGGGGAGGTGTTGGTCTTCTGTGGGACAGGCATTCTTGCCTGTCTCTCTTGGTCTCCCCCCGTATTGTCGAAATCAAAATCCCAAGTCCCAATGCCAAACAAATCACCAAGCACCAAATCCCAATCGTAAAGATGGCCTGCTCTGTGTCTGCCTCTGTGCTCTCTGTGCCCACTGTGGTTCAATCTCTTCTTCTTCGCGACTCCTTCGCGGCCTTCGCGTCCAGCTCATCTCTGAATACGGGGGGAGAGACAGGCAGGAATGCCTGTCCTACAGAAGAACGGCGGCTACTGATCCAAAAACTGCTTCGCCGACGGGCAAAGTTCCTTCAGCGGGCATTCTGCACACCTGGGCTTGCGGGCGATGCAGATGGCGCGGCCGTGGGCGATCAGCAGGTGGCTCCAGAGGGCCCAGTCGTCCTGGGGCACGACGGGCATCAAATCCTGCTCGATCTTCACGGCGTCGGCGTGCTTGGTCAGGCCCAGTCGGCCGGCGACGCGGGTGACGTGGGTGTCGACGGTCACGCCGACGTTGATGCCGAAGGCGTTGCCCAGCACCACGTTGGCGGTCTTCCGGCCGACGCCGGGCAGGGCATGCAACTCGTCCATCGTGCGCGGCACCTGGCCGTCATGCTGTTCCAGCAGGGTAGCGGCCATCGCGCGGATGTTGGTGGCCTTGTTGCGGAAAAAGCCGGTGGACTGGATCTGCTTCTCCAACGTCTCCTGCGGCACGTTCGCAAAATCGGCAGCGGTTTTATGCCTGGCGAAGAGATCCTTTGTGACGATGTTCACCCGTGCGTCGGTGCATTGGGCGGACAGCATGGTGGCGACCAGCAGTTGCAGGGGGTTCTGGAAATCGAGGCTGCAGGTGGCTTGGGGATAGGTTGCCTTGAGGATCGGCAGGATCGCGTCGACGCGCGCCTTGCGGGCTTGGATGGTTTTGGAAGAGGGCTTGGGCATGAGGCGTCTTTAACGTGGCATGGGCGTCCCGCCCATGCGTGTGATGAGGCCGGTAGATTCTATTTGTTCCAGATGGCTTGGTCGGCGCTATCTGCAGCTAATCACGGTGCAAGTTTCAATCCACACGCATGGGCGAGACGCCCATGCCACGGCCGGAGCAGAGCCGCTCGCATCACGATTTCGACACCACTGGCGCCGGCATCGTGGGTACATCACCACCGGTTCCGGCCTTGGGCATAATGTTCCCGCTGAAGACGATCATCCCCAGCAGCATGCCGACGACGGCCATCAGCAGGGTTACCGTGCGGCGGCCCTCGCGGTCGAAGTCGTCCTTGGCGGGGTTGGCGATGTCGGGGTCGTCGGCGTTGTCGATGTAACGCTCACGGTGCGCCAAAACGCGCGGCCAGTGGATGCGCCAGTCGTACAACATGACGGCCGTTGCGCCGAAGAAGAGCATCACGCGCAGCGCGAAGGCGCCAAAATTACTGCGGAACGCGTCCGGGCCGCTGCGGAGGTCGATCATGAAGGCCTGCAACAGCAGCGTAAGGCCCAGCACCGCGGCGCAGGCCAGTTGCACGCGCGACAGCCGGGCGACGAGGTCGCCGACGATCGACCCCGCAAGCAGCGTGGCGTGCTGGTTTTCCAGGTTCACCGACAGCACGGTCGGCAGGATCGGCTTGTAGTCCGTGACGGTCTTGAAGATCGTCGGCGCCGCAATCGCGATAAACAGCACCGCGCCGAACCATGTCGACAGGCTAAGCCAGTACGCGATCTGCACGAGCTGAAAGAGGGTCTCCGACATGGGCATGGGAGCGTAGGGCCGCGAACACCGAAGTTCAATGGACGATCCCGTCCTGACGATCACCCCGCCCCTCGCGAGCTAATTTTTTCTTCATATAGCCCGCCGCTTGCGGCGGGAAAACGCACCCCTGCCCTGGCACACGTTCGTCACCCATCACGCCTTGGTCAACTCAATCTCAATCACCTCACTCGGGCAAAACAACCGAATATGCAGCGTGGTAAACCCCAGCCCGCGGTTCGGCACGAGCCACGTGCCGTCGATGAGATGCGGCCCCTTCACGTACCGGCGGGGCAGGCTGTCGTGGCGAATGATCGGCACGCCGCCCGGCAAGCAGATCTGCCCGCCATGCGTGTGGCCCGACAGCATGACATCCGCAGATAAGGGCTTCATGGGGTGAATAAGGTCCGGGTAGTGCGACAAGATGATCCGCGGCACGCCGGCCTCGCGCGGATTCTGCCCCATCTCGTCCAGCCATTGCGGCGTGACATGCTCGCGCAGGCAGCCGGCCGTACCGATGAGCTCGATCGAGCGGCCGTGCCGCTCAACGACCCGCCGCTGACCATTTAATAAGGTGACGTTGCTGTCCGCCAACCGCGGTTCGAAGCGCATGCCGTCGTGGTTGCCCAAAATGCCAAAGATGCCAACCTTGGCCGACAATCCCGCGACAAACTTCATGATGACCGGCAGGGCGGCAGTGTGGTCGAACTTGTCGTCGACAAAGTCGCCGGTCACCAGCACCAGGTCGGCTTGGGCGTCGCGAATGGCATCCAGTAGCACGTCATAGGCTTCGTGCCAGCGGTGGGTGGTGTGCAGGTCGGACAGGTGGATGATGCGCGTGCCGACCAGTTCGTCGGGCAAATCGCGGATCGGCAGCGTCACCACGTTCCACTCGAACCCCTCCGGCGAGCCCACCTGAAGCCACTTCCCCTTTGGCCCCAGCCGGCGGCGCGTGGCGGTGGGGGTGCTGGTGCTAGGAAGGGACATGCGGACTTACCTGTTCGTCGCGTTGCGCGTTATCGGTCACGCGCATCATGAGTTAATGATTGCGGCCCCATACTCGCGACGTATAATAAGCGGCTCGGAAACGATGGCCAGCCCGAAATTACCGCCCCCGAGGTTCGCGATGCGGACGACGAGGCGGTAAGACACGCGACGCGCAGCAGCACAGTCAGGACCGTCCCCCATGCGTTCATCGATCTTACGTCGCCAGCGCAGCATGACCATCGGCCTGTACCTGAACGCCGCGCTGTTGGCGGTTATCGCGGTGGCGCTGCTGAACCGGCCCGACGCCCCGCGCCTGCTGCCCGAGTTGCCGACTGCGTACGGACAGAACCAACCCGCCTTTGCCGGTGGGGCGGGGCTGTTCGTGGTGCCCGGCCAATTCGCGTCGAACACGTTTGGCTGTTATCTCATGGATGTCGACGCGCAGACGCTCTGTGCGTACCAGTGGTTTCCCGGCGAAAAGAAGCTGCGCCTCGTGGCGGCCCGGTCCTTTCAGCACGACCGGTTCCTGGGCGAGTTCAACACCGACGCCCCGGCCCCGCCGGAGGTGAAGGCCATGCTGGACAAGCAACGCGAGGCGCCTCGCGGGCAGTAAGACGACGAACCGAAACGACGACTTAGGACCCAGACGACCCTTAGCACGTAAACCGCGGGACGACCAACCGTCCCCAACACACATCAGGAGCCGCACCCATGGCCAAAATGTTTTACACGATGGACGAGGCCAAGGCCGCACTCGGCAAGTCCGAGGACGAGATCAAAGCCTACGCTCGCGAAGGTCGCCTGCGCGAGTTCCGCGACGGTCCGCGCCTGATGTTCAAGAGCGACCAGATCGAAGCCCTGAAGAACGACGTCGGCGGTGGAGACAGTGGCGCGCCGATCAGCTTGGCCGACTCGCGCTCGAGCAGTGGCGCCGGCATCGAACTGGAAGACCCCGGAATCAGTGGGTCGGGTCTGGGTTCGGGCCTGAGCAGCAGCGGTGGCGGAGGTGGGTCGGGTATCGGTGGGCTGTCGGGCTCGGGCCTGGGCAATATCACGCTGAAGGATGACACCGCCCTGGCGGCCGACCTTGGCTTGTCGGGCACGGGCCTGAGCGGCACGGCCGCGGGCGCCCGGGCCGGCACCGGCATGAGCGGGTCGATGGGTGGCAGCCGGGTCGGCATCAACGTCTTCGGCGAAGACGCCGACCATGCCGACCCCATGGCCCAGACGAACGTGTCGCCTGCCATGCGCGACCAATTGAGCCTGGAAGCCGTGGGCAGCGGGTCGGGCCTGCTCGATCTGACGCGCGAGAGCGACGACACCAGCCTTGGCGCCGATACGCTCGACGAGATCACTCCCGGCACCAGCCGTGGCAACCGCAGCGCCGCCCCGATGTCCGACACGGTCGGCTCGCTGGCCGGTGGCACGGGCATCGGTTCGGGGGTGCCCGCGATCGAGACCAGCGCCCCCGCCGTCACGCGTTCCCCGCGCGGCGCGGTCGTCCGCGAGGTCGAACGGCCCGATCCAATGGCCCCCGCGTTCGGTGGCGCCGCACTGGGCGCCGCGTTCCTCGGCCTGTTCGCCGCCTTCGCGATCTTCGCCGGCAGCATGGGCGCCTACCCCGACCTCGTCCAAAAGGCCGGCGAGCAGACCTTCTTCATCCTGACCGCGATCCTCCTCGGCATCGCGCTCCTGTTCTGGGTCTTCGGGTTGTTTATTGGAAAAGCCCTGGGTGGACGCTAATCCCCAGAACGCGAGAGAAGCATATTCCCTCGACCGACGGCCTGTTCACTTAAGTGAACAGGCCTTTTTTTTGCGCCGTCTGTCGGAAGGTCCCAATTCTCGTCATCCTGAGGCACTCCGAAGGATCTCTTTGTCCTCTACACGTGGGATCGAAGAGATCCTTCGGAGTACCTCAGGATGACGACGCTTGTGTTGATCAGCTCACTTCACTGGCGTGTGCGCCGGCGCTGTCGCGTCGGCGCCGTCACCGGTTCATTCCCCGGCAACTCGATGCGTGGCGGCGGCTCCGGCGTCACCAGCGTTAGCGCGGGGTACCAGAACTTCGCGACCCGATAGTTCAGCTCCGTATCGATCGCCAACCGCTCCAGCCGCTCCCCCTTCAACGGTCCACTGGCCGCCTGCCCGTCCAGCGTCCAAAGGCTGCCGCTGTCGGCGTCGATCAACATCTGCCCGCGACGTTCGTCGGGGGTGACGAGGTTGAACGCGGGAAACAGATCCTCCTTCACCCGCCGATCGAACGCGACCGGCTGGCCCGTGATCGATTCCGGCAGGAACAGCACTGCGGTGCCACCGGCGCTGAAGTTGGCGACGGTCGTCAGCGATGGCGTTTCCACGAGCGCGACCGGCTGCGCGCCATGCACGATCGTGACCAGCGCGTCCGGCTCGTCGTCCATCGCCGTGGGCAACGGGTACGCCGACAGCAACGGCTGGGCGGGACCGGTCGCCAGGCTGGGCAGCATCACGCGCGTGTTGGGGTGCAGCGCCCGCCACTGGCGCCAAGGCATCTTTTGCGTCGCCACAACGCTGCGCACACCGCTGGGCGTCTTGCCATCGTCGGTCAGACCGGTGATGCCGTTGATAAACTGCCCGTTGCGCCGGTTGTAGACCAGCAGCGCATTGGCCGGCATGGAAACGAGGTCCAGCTCGGCCGCCCTGATCGTGCGGTTGACCAGCATGGCGCTGGCGGCGTTGGCGTAGGGGTTCCAGAGCAGCAGCAGGCGCAGCTCACGATCGGTCTGCACGACCACCGGCGCGTTGAACAGCGCCGCGTACGGGAACGCCAATGGCCGCTCGGCGAAGGTCAGGCCGACGACGTAGTCGTCATCGTTGATAAACGCGGTGTCGGCCGCCTCGACGAAGTGCGGCTCGTCGGCGATCGCGAAGCGCTGCATCGGGCCGATCGCGAACGTGTGCGCGAAGAGCGATACCACCGGCGCCAGCCCGATGAGCCACCACGCCCGCCGGCGGCCCATGACCACCAGCGCCACCACCGCCATGCAGAACACCACCGACGCCGTCGCGAGCGGCCACTGCAACTGACGCACGGCGCAGATCACCTCGACCCCATGCGCGTACCGCGCCAGATCCGGGTGCGTCCCGTACGCCATCACACCAGCGGTGATGATCGCAAAGAGGATGAACGCCAGCGGAGCAAGCACAGCGGTTAGCGTAACGCACCCGGCGCACGCGGGGAAGGAAAACGCGAAATCGCGACGCCCACCCCACGCCTCATCGATGAAGCGACGGCACTTGTGCCGCTCCGCCTTCCGCTCAAACGAATCGATTCGGCATTTCCGTCCCCGCATCCTACAATCGTCCCTATGCCGCTCGTCGCTTCCGTTCAAAACTTGACCAAAATTTACCGCAAGCCCGGCACCACCGTCGAAGTGGCGGCGTTGCGGGCTACGAACCTCGACTTCGTGCAAGGTGAGTACACCGCCATCATGGGGGCCAGCGGGTCGGGCAAGAGCACGCTGATGAACATCCTGGGCTGCCTGGACCAGCCGTCCAGCGGCCACTACATCCTTGGCGACATCGACATCAGCACGCTGCCCGACGACAAGCTTTCGGAAATCCGCAGCCAGCGCATCGGCTTCATCTTCCAGAACTTCAATTTGATCCAGCAGCTCACCGTTTTGGAAAACCTGGAGGTGCCGATGTTCTACCTCGGCATCTCCCCGGCCCAGCGGCGGGCCAAGGCGATGGAACTGGCCGACCGCGTCGGCCTGACCGAACGGCTGGACCATCGCCCCATGCAGCTTTCCGGTGGACAGCAGCAGCGCGTCTGCATCGCGCGGGCGCTGGTGAACGATCCCCTGATCGTGCTCGCCGACGAACCGACGGGTGCCTTGGACAGCAAGACCGGCCACGCCGTGCTGGAGTTGTTCGACGAACTGGTCGCCGACGGCCGGACGATCATTCTCGTCACCCACGACCCGAGCGTCGGCCACCGCTGCCAGCGCGTCATCCACCTGCACGACGGCAAGGTGCAACGCGACGAGCGCAACGCGCGCCACGAAGTGCACGGCGAAGCGACGCAGTTCGGCTAGGAGCGATTCGAATTCGTCTCGTCACCCGTACCACGGGCGGCTCGCCCATGATCTTTCGTGAGCAAACGGGCGGGCCGCCCGTGGTACGGAGTTTCGAAACAGCTTCTAGTCGTCTCCGCAATCTGCCCGTCGCGAAAGCGATGCGCTGTATCATCGGGGGCATGAAGGATGCTCTCCTGCTTCTGCTCGTCGCCGTCGCTTGGTCGATGTACTTCTTCAGTTCAACGGCCGCTGGCGCCGCCGGCCCGGTTGGGCCATCGGTGGAAGGCCTGGTACTTTGGCTCGACGCTGCCGACCGCGCCACGTTGGAAATCGATGATCAGGACCGCGTGCGCAGCTGGCGCAGCAAGACCGCAAGCCACGTAACGCTCAAGTCGGGTGCCGATCCAGACTCACGGCCCGTTTTCGCCAAAGACGCCATCAACAAGTTGCCCGCCGTTCGGTTTCCGGGACACCAGCACCTTACCGCCAGCCGCGACCTTCGTGCGGCGAAAGGACCGGTTACCGCGTTCGTCGTCTATCAACGCAAGGCTGATCAGGTTGGAGAGCAGCAGTGGCAACGGCTGGTCAGCGCGCGGATTGAGGGCGAGGCGGCGGACAACCAGCCGCCAAACTTCATTCTGCTGGCCGAGACAGACGGCCAGCCGCTGGCGGTACCGCCGACCATTACACACAGTGAGGCGGCCAATGTCGCGCTGGGAAAAGTCACCATCGGCGCATCCACCGAGGGCGGCAACTGGTTCGCCGGCGACGTGGCCGAGGTGCTGCTCTACGAGCGCGCGTTCCTGTCCTACGGCGACCAGCGCAGCGTCATCGATTACCTGCAAACCAAGTGGAAGGCCCACATCCACGAGGTCGGCTGGACCCGCGTTGGCGAACTGGGGCCGACCCCCGAGCACAAGCGGCAAGACCTGCCGTTGTCCGACCAGGCCAACCGTGGCAAGTGGACGCTCGACCAAACGTTCAGCGACGAGTTCAACGCCCCCGAACTGGACATGAAGCGTTGGCACGTCAACCCGGTCGACCACGACAACGACTGGATGGGCCGCGAGCCCGCGATGTTCACGACCACCAACGTAGTGCAGCGGGAGGGCATGCTGCAGCTAACGTTCCGCAAGGAGACCGTGCCGCTGATGAAGGCGTGGAAGGGATACGCCGACTACACGTCTGCGTTCATTCGCACACGCGGGCGCACGGGGTACGGCTACTACGAGACGCGCATCCGCCCGATGTCGTCGGCCGGGTCCAGCTCGTTCTGGTTTACCAATACGGGCATCGATGATCAGAAGATCGAGATCGACGTCTTCGAGATCGGGGCCAAGGCCAAGGGGTTCGAGCGCAAGTACAACATGACCGCCCACGTCTGGCGAACGCCCGAGAGCGACCGGCACTGGGCGGTGGGAGGCGTGTGGGAGGCGCCGTGGAACCTCGACCACGACTTCCACGTTTACGGGTTCGAGTGGAACGCCGATGAGCTTACGTGGTACGTCGACGGCGTGGTCGTCCGCCGGATGCGGAACACCAACTGGTTCCTGCCGATGTGGATGATCTACGACAGCGAGGCGATGTGGGACTGGTTCGGGCAGGTCGACGACGCCGACCTGCCCTCAACCTACTACATCGACTACATCCGCGTCTGGCGAAGCGAATGAGGCTCGGTGTTTCCTGCCCACGCTGCTCGCGTTACTTCATCTGATAGATGCCGCGCCCGGCCGATGCGAAGCGCTTGCGCTCCTTGATCAGCGTCTGGTTGACGATCGCGCGGAACATGGGGCTGGACGATTGGTAGCCAGCCGCCAGCACGCCGTCGACAATCTCGCTGACCGACATCGGCTTGCCGCTCTTGCCCAGCACCGCTTCCAGCGTCGCCACGAGGCTCTGCTCGTTGCGTGGCCGCTTGCCCCCACGGCGGCGACCGGCGGTTCCATTGGTGCCGCTGGCGGCGCTACCGTCACCGTCGATCCTGGCGATCTGGCCGTCAATCGCGTCCAGATCGCCCTGCAGTTGCTTGCGGCGTTTCAGGAGCTTCTTCAGTTCCGTTTCCCGGCTTGCCAGGATGTTCTTGAGTTGCGCGATCGACAGTCCGACGGGTTCACGTTTAGCCATAGTTGTATCCTTCAAGGTGCTAACCATATCAAATTTGCCGGCGGGTACCATAGTTGCACATCGTAAACTGTAAATGAGGGTGATACGGGGAGTGGACAATGATGAACGGAAATGTGCAGTTCACGACACCTTGTCATACTGAGGTACTCCGAAGGATCTTCCCGCGTATTCCACTCTCTGCGGAAGAGATCCTTCGGAGTATCTCAGGATGACGAACTGCGCGGTTTCGTATACCAATCGCATAGACGCGGTGGCGAAAGTGGCGCAACTGAGTTTTTGCAACTCGCCGCCCAATATCCAGCATCCCCGCGATCGATAACTTGTCGCGGCGACCGTCGTACCCCTTGCGGAAATACGACGTCTCAAAAACAATAGACGCTGGCGACCAATGGGGTGAGACGGAGCGAAACCATGAACGCACGGCTGGCGACAACTTTTTCGACGGCGATCATCCTGATGCTCGCGGGCGCAGCGTGCGACGAGACGCCGCAGGCGCCGCTCGTCCTGCCACCGCCCGAACCGGCCACTCAGCCCGCGCCCGAGCCGGAACGGCCGACGACCCAGGCGCTGCTCGATGGCCCGCGCAAGCGGCTGTCGCTGGAGGTGCTGCCGTTGTCGCTGGAGGTTCCCGAAAGCTGGCAGTTGCAGCGCATCGGCGGCTCGACCGTTCTCACCGGGCCCGCGCCGTCGAGCGACGTCACGATTCATCTCACGACGCGCTCGATCGGCACCGAGATCATCCCGCTGGCCGAGAAGGGCGCGATGGACGAGGCCAAGCAGAACCCCCAGGCCAACCCACTGGCGGCCGGGCGCTCGGTCAACGGCATCAAGATCTTCGAGCGCCAGTCGGTCGGCACCGCACCGCTGGACGACGGCACGCCGACCTATCGCTGGATCATCAGCGCTTACGGCAACGGCGACAAGGAGACGTCGCCCGTCTACGAGCTGAGCTTCTTCATGCTGACCAAAGGCGACTTCGAGAAGGACCGCGCGTTTCTCTATTCGATCGTCGATTCAATGCAATGGGCCGGCACGCCATAACGGCAACAATGCGATGATCTTCTTCCCGTAGCATGGGCGGGACGCCCATGACGGTGGAGAGAACGAGAATCGAAATGAGTAGCAGACAGCGCCGGCCGAAGCGAAAGCAACTAGAACAATCTTCCGGCCTCACCGCGGTCATGGGCGGGACGCCCATGCTACGGGAAGATCGCCAATCTCGAGCGCACGTTTGAGCGACAGTTCCCTTGTCCACGCAACCCGCCATCACGCGCCTCGCCCCTTCGCCGACCGGTGCGCTGCACCTCGGCAACGCGCGCACGTTCCTCGTCAACTGGCTGCTCGCGCGACAGCAGGACTGGCGCATCGTGCTGCGCATCGAGGACCTCGATGGCCCGCGACTGAAGGTCGGGGCGGATCGGCAGTTGATCGACGACCTGCAATGGCTCGGCATCGATTGGGACGATGGGCCAACGTATCAATCGACGCGGCTGGCGAGCTACCAAGCGGCGGCCGAACGGTTGATGGCACAGCGGGATGCGTACGCGTGCATCTGCACGCGCAAGGAGATCGAGACCGCCGCCAGCGCGCCGCACGCCGAGGATGGCGCAACGGTCTACCCCGGCACGTGCCGCGGGCGCTTTACTGATCTGGCCACCGCCCGCGCCGCCACAACGCACGGTGTGGCCGCGGTGCGGTTTGCGGTGCCGGCGGCGCCAATCGCGTTTGACGACGCCTTCGCTGGCCCGCAGCGGTGGGCTAACGTCGCGCAGCAGTTGGGTGATTTCGTGATCCTCAAAGGGGATGGCCTGGCGGCGTACCAGTTGGCGGTGGTGATCGACGATGCCGAGGCCGGTGTCACCGAAGTCGTACGCGGCGACGATTTGATCGACTCGTCGCCACGCCAGATCCTGCTCTACCGCGCGCTCGGCCTGGCCGAACGCATCCCACGTTACACGCACTTGCCGTTGATCGTCGGCCCCGATAGCCGCCGCCTCGCGAAGCGCCACGGCGATACGCGGCTGGCGACGTACCGCGCGATTGATCCATCGCCGCAGCGCGCGTTGCGCTTGCTGGCGCGATGGTGCGGGATCGACGACACGAGCGATGTCCGGACGGCTCGGGACCTGGTCGGTCGACTTGATCTAACCAGGTTCTCCAAAGACGCGATCACCTTCACCGCCGCGGACGACCGGTTCTTGCGCAGCGGGAAAACGTGAAGTGGTCCTTCACGAATTACGTTCCCCTTTTCGCCGCAGACCGCCTACCGCGCCCGGAGGGCGTCGCGGATTTCCATCAGCAGTTCCTGATCGCGCGACGGGGCCGGCGGGGCAGCGGGGGCCGGATCGGGCTTGCGGCGGGCAATGTTGATCAATTTCACCACCGCGAAGATCGCCAGTGCGACAATCAGGAAGTCGATCACCGAATTGATGAACAGACCGTACTCCATATTCACTGCAGGCTTGAGCATCTTACCCGCGGCGTCGATCTCGGCCTCTTTTAATTCCAGCCGCTTATCCTTGAAGTCGACCCCACCCGTAATCAAACCCAGCGGCGGCATAATCACATTGCTGACCAGCGAGCTGACGATCTTACCGAAGGCCGCCCCGATGACGACGCCGACCGCGAGATCAACAACGTTGCCGCGCAGCGCGAACTCTTTGAATTCCTGGAAGACGGTGGCCATGACGATTCCTTTGGTGTGAGCCCGACGCGCCAGTGTCGAAGCGGACACGGCGGTCAGCGGAATCGTAACTGCCAAGCGAGCACAGCTGCAAGAAGATGAGATGCGCGGACGACGTTTTCACCACCACTACACCTGCAGCGGCACTTTCGAAGTGACTGGCTGCGGGATTGCGTTCACATCCGCCAAGTGCACCTCCCGGCCACTGGTCAGCAGGCCGCGACGGCCGGAGAGCACGCTTTTCAGCTTGGCCATGCCGAAGCCGATGCCGCAGCGCGTCAATCGCACTAGGTGCTCCGGGTGCTTCAGGCTCACCTTCACGTATTGTCGGCGGACGGGCTTCTGGCGATAGAACTTGCTGATGACTTCAAGGTAATGGCGGTCCAGTTCGTCGACGGTCATGCCGTCAGGCGCCCAGACGAAGTTCATGCCGTTCATCTTTTCCCAGTGATCCTCGCGGATCGCGGCGCCGAACATCTCCTTGTAGATCGGGCTGCCAGGATAGGGCGTGAACTTCGTGAGGTTCATGATCGTCATCGGGATGCGCTGGACGAAGTCCTTGGTCATCTGGATGCTCTCGGCCGTCTCACCGGGGTAGCCCAGCATGAACAGGCCCTTTACGCGAATGCCAGCGGCGGCCGTCCAGCGGACGGCCTCTTCGCTCTTGGCGACGCGGGCGCTCTTGTCCATTTTGCGCAGCATCTCGTCAGAACCCGTTTCCAAACCGAAGCTGATCTGCCAGCAGCCGGCCTGCTTCATCAATCCAAGGATATCGGGTTTGACGGTGTCGACCCGGGCGGCGCAGCTCCAGGTCATCTTCAGGCCGCTGGCCAGCAGCAGGTTGCAGAACTCGGTCGTGCGAAGTTTGCTGGCGAGGAAGAGGTCGTCGACGAAGAGCACGTGGCGCACGCCGTAGCGCTCGTTCAGGTGCTGCATCATCTCGACGACCTTCGCCGGCGAGTAGTAGCGCACGCGGGCGCCAAAGGTCGACGTGTCGCAGAACTTGCAGTGAAACGGGCACCCGCGGCTGGCGGCGATCGTGGCGACCGGGCCGCGCGGGTAGTCGTAGACCGCCAACGGGTAAGCCTTGGGGAAGTCGGGCAGAAGGTCCCACGCGGGGAAGGGCAGGCCATCGAGATCGTTCGGCGTCATCGGCGCGGGCGTGACCTTCAGCTTCCCACCATTGGTGGCGTCGCGGAAAATCAAACCGCGGACGGTCGACAGGTCATTGCCCGCGTCCAGGGCCTTCAGCAACTCGACGAGGATCTTCTCCCCCTCGCCCTGCACCGCGACGTCGAAATCGGGGAAGCGCGCGATTGTTTCCAGCCCCATCGAGGCGATGTGCGGCCCACCGACGATAATCGTCGTCTCCGGCAGCGCCGCCTTCACCAAGCGTGCGATCTTGGCCGATTCCGACACGCCGACGGTAAACAGCGTAATGCCGACGTACCGCGGCTTGGCGGCGATCACCCGCGCGGCGACGGCGTCGGCATCCAAGTCGAGAATGTCCGCCTCGATGATCGACGGCTCGTACCCGTGCAGCCGCACTTCGGCCGCCAAATGCAACAACCCCAACGACGGAGATCGGTTGGTAATGTGCTTGATAAACGCATACCCCGGCGAGATCCGCTCGTAGGGCGGATTTACAAACAAGATGTGCCGGTCGTTTGGTACAGCCATGGGGTTACTCGCGTGCGACCATCAAGCATAAACCATCTGCGGCGGCGGGCCAATGTCTTTGCATCGCCTGTAGAGAGGGGAGCCACGATGGCGCGAACGCACGAAGGAGGACACGAAGGGGCCGGGAAGGTTGGATTAGCAAGTGGGAGGAGGAGGGAAGGCTGACGAGCACCACCAACTGTCATCCCGAGCGGAGCCTGAAGGCTAGCGGACGAAACCCCTCGCGTCAGGCTTGACCCGTGTCATCCCGATGGGAGCTTTGGCGACCTGAGGGATCTCGAACCACGGACGGTTCTCGCCCTTGGGAGATGGGTCAGGTCGCCAAAGCTCCCATCGGGATGACAGTTCACGTGGACTGGCGGCGCTGTCTTGATTGGGATTTGGTCATCGGGCATTTGTTGGTCATTGGGACTTGGTCATTCTCCCTCTTCCCCTCCCCCGCGCCGTTTCTGCGCGTTTTTTCCGAACCCCTCGCTTGCAATTTCCGTAACCAAAGTCAAACTGACTCGCGAAACCGTTCGGCTCGGGCAAGACGAGAGGCTGGCGGTTTCAGGGGTTTTGACGAAGTTCGTCGCATCCCAAGGTGGGATGCCTCTTCGGGCAACACAGACAAATGCTGGCGGTTCGCCGGCGAAATGACATCTCATCGCACAGGAGTTCCTTTATGGCACGGATGCCTCAATGGATCGGTTCCGCGGCGCTTAGCCTCGCGGCCATCACCCTCACCACCGGTTGCGTTTCCCAGGAACAGTACAACGCGCTCAAGATGCGCACCGACCGGTTGACCGAGCAGCTGGCCAACGCCGAGCGCGAGGGCGCCAGCGCCCGCGCTGAAGCCGACATGCGCCGCAAGGCCCTCGAGGCCATCGCCAACTCCGGCGACAACAAGGACGGCCTGATCGCCAACCTGACCAACCAGAATGGCGCCCTGCAGGGCCAGCTCGACGAGCTCAACCGCAAGTACGCCGAGGCCGTCGGCAAGTTTGGCACGATCGGCACCGCGCTGCCGATCCCGCTCACCAACGATCTGACCGCCTTCGCGCAGGCCAACCCCGATCTGGTCGAGTTCGACGCGACCCGCGGCATCGTGAAGTTCAAGAGCGACCTCACGTTCGCCCCAGGATCGGCCGAGGTGAAGCCCGAGGCCAAGAACGCGATCGCCCGCTTTGCCCAGATCGTGAACAGCCCCAACGCCAGCAGCTACGAGCTGCTGGTCGCCGGCCACACCGACAACGCCCGCGTGAGCAATCCCGCGACGATCTCGGCCGGTCATAAGGACAACTGGTACCTGTCGGCCCACCGCGCGATCACGGTCGCCGGTGAGCTGCGTTCGCACAACACCAACCCGCAGCGCCTGGGCGTGATCGGCTACGCCGACCAGCGTCCGGTCGCCAGCAACGACAGCGACGCCGGCCGCACCCGCAACCGCCGCGTGGAGGTCCTGATCCTCCCGACGACGGTCCGCAGCACGCCGATCCCCAACAACAACAGCAACAACAATAACAACGCCGCCGTCCGCCCGGCCGCCAAGCCAGCAATGAACAAGGACTCGGCCACGGTCGTCGAACCCGCGATGAACAAATAAGGTTCGTCGGTCAATCGACGCCAAACTGCATCAAACTCAAACGCCCCGTGCCTGAATGGCACGGGGCGTTTTTCGTTGCACCTTGGTCCAGGTGGGTTAGGAGCGGGGACGCGCACGCGATGTGTCATCCCGAGGGGAGCGGTAGCGACCCGAGGGATCTCCCACGGCCCGCACCGTCAGTCAATCCAGATCCCTCAGGTCGCTACCGCTCCCGTTCGGGATGACATACTTTGCCGCACGCGCACGCGATCCGTCAGAGGGTGCCGTGCGTCCCCCCTGCCAAACCCCATAACTATTTGATTTTCAATATTGTCAAACGCAATCGCGCAATTTTTGCCTAAGTCGCGATTTGCTTCCGTCGATACCCATTGTGGAGGACCTGTGGATGGGTGCCCGTGTCCGAGCCGGACCGTTCTGGCCGAAGGCGCGGCCCCGCAACCCCGGGAGCGTTTCACATGAAAAAGATCGCCAGCTTTCTAGCCGTCTTAGTGGGGATGACGACCGCAGCCAACGCAGCGCCGGTCAAGTTCGTGTTCGATCCAAACACGCTGCTGGATGCCACTTCAACCTCGGTCGGCCTGCGCGCCGAACAGGCCGCTCCGCGGCTGGTGGTGGGCAACCGCAGCAACCTCAGCGGCGTCGCCCGCACGTTCTACACCAACACGAACGGCGACACGAACCAGCCCAACGAGCTGAACGCCTACAACAACTGGGTGGACAGCCTCGGCAGCACCGGTGAAGGCATCACCGCATTTAACATGTGGGTGACCACCACCACCATCGCCAACAATCCATACAACAGCTCCGCCTCGGGCAGTTGGAAACAAGGGCTCTACCGCGACGGCACGCACGGCAACACGTCGTACGGCCTTAGCGCCACCGCGGCCGACGGATGGAACGCGCTGGTCACCGAGGTCTTCTCGGGCACGTACGGCGTGATGTGGTACACCCTCGATTCCACCAAGAGCATCCGCCCCACAAAGCTGGGTGGCGCCGACCTGCCCAACTTCAGCTTCAGCATGATCGACTCGAACGCCGTCGTCGGAGAAGACTACCGCCTGTGGGTAGGCGCCAGCGCCGGTGGCCCGGGCACCGCCGACACCGGTTTGAAATTCGACACCACCGGCTGGGGCAACCGCACCACGACGATCTCGCCGTTCGCCTCCACCGACGGCCCGACCGTAGGCTCGGAAGGCTCGGTCTGGCAGGGCATCATCACCGTGACGGCCGTGCCCGAACCGAACTGCCTGGGCCTGCTGTCGGTCGGCCTGCTCGCCATGGCCCGTCGGCGGTAGGCGGCACGGCTGGCAGACGACATCAAACCATCGCTGTACACCCCGAGCTCGTAGAGTCGGGGTTTTTTCATTGGAAGTTCGCGGGCAACTGGTGGAGATGGGGGCGGTATAAAAGGGAAAGAACGGAGTACCTCAGAGGGTGTTTCTTTAATCCGGCCGCTCTCCCATGTACTGATGGGGAGGCTGGGTGTGATTTTGAGCTGCCCACCTCGTCAGCAGTTCGAAATCACCCCCACCCAGCCTCCCCCGGAGTACCTGGAGAGGGGTCGGACGAGCCGGTCCGGCTTTAAAGAATCCCTCTCAGGATGACAAACTCACGAGAACCGGACTACTTTCACAGGCCCGTAATGGTGGGCAGGCACCCATGATCAATCACTGCAACTACGCGAATCCCCGACCCCTTCCCTGGCTGCTGATGCTCCTGTTTACCAGCATCACCCTGGCCGCCGACGACGCGCCCAAATCCAAGGTCGCCATCTTCCCCCTCGCCGGTGATGCGCCGGTCGACCTGCGGGAGCGGGTCGGGTTCTCGCTGCGCAGCAAGCTCGATCGCGAGGCGACGTATGAGGCGGTCTCGGGCATCGAAATGACCGAGGCGGTTGAGGGTATCGATTCGCCGGTGTCGTTCGCGACGCCGGTGGATGCGGTCGACGATCTTTCCAAACCCCTGGCGGCCGACGTGGTCATCTGGGGCGAGTTGTCGAAGAAGGACGCGGGTCACGCGCTGGCGGTGAAGGTGTTCGACTTCCGCGCGCTCGACACGCTGCCGTTCGAGATCCGCCAGCAGATCGACCAGCCGACCGACGTGCGGTTCGTCTCGGAAAGGGTGCTGGAACACCTGGCCGACGTGAAGCGGTTCGAGCACCCGACAGAGGAAGCCGTCACGGACGACGCCGCCTCGGCGGCGCTCTGGGCAGCCAACCCGAACCTCGTCGTCAACGGCGGCTTCGACGAGGCGGGGCACTGGGAGCGCATCTTCAAGGCCGAACGGCACCCGGTGCGGCTGGGCAGCGCGCTGCCCGATTACGACAAGATCGTCATCTACACCATGACCGAGGCTGACGGCACGCCGAACAAGGTATTGGCGATGCAGCTCTCCCGCGCCACCGCCGAGGGACCGGGGCTGGCGGCGCTGTCGGAACCAATCGCGATCCAGCCCGACACGCGATACCGGCTGCAGTTTCGCTACCGCTCGGGCGGCCCAAAACTGCACATCTTCGTGAAGGGCTACACCAACGTGCCCGACGGCAAGGGCGGCACGATCGAGCGCGAGATCTACCGCCGGCAAGTACCACCCACCGGCGGCACGGACCGCCAGTGGGTGACGATCATCGACGATTTGAACCCGCAACACGTGAACCGCCCGGTGCAGCACTTGCGCGTCAGCCTCTACACCTACCTGCACCCGGGCCTGGTGATGTTCGACGACGTGATGCTGAAAGCCGTCGGCGGCCAGACCCGCAAAGCCGTCGACGCCGCGATCGACCTGCCCGCAACGCGGCCGGTTCGCTAAAGAAGCGTTCAACGCGGAGGCGCAAAGGTACGCAGAGATCGCGGGGAGAACGTTGGAAAGCGCTCTGGTCCCTCTCCCGGTACTCCGGGAGAGGTTAGGTGAGGGTGATTTAGAGTGACGAGTGACGAAACAAGAATGGTGAATCAATGACGAAGTGGGAGTGACGAACGTGCCTCACACCCGTCATCTTGAGAGGGTATTAAAGAACACGCTCGCGTTCGCCTCTCATGTGGCATGGACGCCAGAGCCCATGCCTGTGGACTGGAAGGAGAAATGCATTTGCGGGTGACTGCGCTGACCAAGCCGCAGGCTCAAAATCGAGTCTTCCGACCTCACGACACGCATGGGCTCTGGCGTCCATGCCACGGGCGGAGCGGACGCGGCACCGTTTCTCAACACCTTCGGAGTACCTGAGGATGACGATCAGGCCTGCTTTGGTTTCGTCATGCGGACTTTGTGCGGAGCGTGAATTCGCTCTCCATTAACCTCTTCTCCGCGCCCTCCGCGTCTCACCTCTGCGCCTCTGCGTTGATCCCCTGCGCCTCCGCGTTGATCTCCGCCCGCACAAACTCCCGCCGGCGGTACTGGTAGAACTCGGCCCAGTTCCAGAAGGCGCGCACGTGGAACCGGCGATCGCCAGCGGCCAGCCAGTCGGGACCGAGCAGGGGGCCGAGGTCGTCCTCGAACAGGTCGGAGTTGGGCGGCTCCTGCGTCCAGACGATCAGGCGGGTAATCGCGGGGCGGGCGACCATGTCGGCGGCGACGCGGTCGGGGCCGCGGTAGCGGGGGACGTTTAACTCATCCCACGCCTTGTTGCGCCGGATGTCCCACGGGCCGGCGGGGCCACCGACCGCGCGCTGGAGGTAATAGCTGCCGGCGGTGCTCTCGATGCTGGCCGTGCCGGGCGAGGCGCCACCGCGGCCGGTCTGCACATAGGTGCGCGTCGCGGCGGAATCGCGGGCGCTGACGAGGTCGGCGGAAATCAGGCCGTGCGGCGCTTCGGTGTCGGCCAGCAGCCGCGTGCCGAACTGCGCAAGGTTGATCGCCAGTAGAAAGCACACCGCGGCCCAGCGCAGCGGGCGCGTCGGCAGGTGCATGAATAAGATCGCGACCGCGATCGCCACCGCCGGCCACACGATTGCCAGCCAGCGCGGCATCCAGATCGATTGCCGACCGGCGACCTGCGTCTCAGCCGCCCGGCCCATCACGAACCCGCGGCGCTCGAAGTATCCTTCTATGCCGTGATAGAGCCCGAAGCAGATCAGCAGCAGGCTGCCCGTTACCAGAAGAAACTTCAACGAGGCCGCCAACCGCCCGCGCACGGTCTCGGCGGAGCGGTCGAACCAGATCGCGGCGATCGCGGCAAGGATAGGCCCGATGACCACCGGCCGCGTCAGTCGGTCGATCCACCGCTCCAGCCACGGCACCGCCGCGTCACCTGCGGGGCGGACCAGCGCGTCGATCAGCGTCCACACGATCGCCAGTGGGATCGCGACGCCCAGCAGCCGCGACACGAGCGGGCTGACCTGCGTCAGCGCTGCCACGCTGATCACGCAGCAGGCGATCACCCACCAGTGACCCCCCGCGAGGCCGCCGATGGTGTCGATCCAATACCGTGGCGACACGGGGCGGTCGGTCGAGGCGCAGTAGAAGACGTAGGCGGGGATGACGATCCAGAGCGACAGCCACAGCCCGATGCGCCAGGCGGGCTCGATGTGCGTCGGGGTTGGTCGCAGCAAACTGCCGACTGCGCCCGGCGAGGCGCCTTCCGGGTGCCACGGGCGGCTTGCCCGTCCGTGTTCGAGTTCATTCTTCGAAGGAACGGGTTCGCGGTCGACCGCGTCGCGTCGGCCGACCCACCGGCGGCTCCAAGGCATCGCGCCAAGGGTCATCAGCAGCAGCAGGATGCCCAGCGCCCATGCCATGGCGCGCGACACCCATTCGATCACGTTGCCCTTCTGCGCTTCCTGAATCCACAGGAAGCTGAACAGGTACGCCGCGGCACTGTCGGCAATGATAAGGTTGGTCGGCTGGCCTTGGTTTCGGTCGTCGGCCCAACTGATGCCAGACGCGCCCCAGCCACGCTCTTCGATCTGGTCGGCCACCACGTTGAACGCGCCGTAATGCACGGCGTCGCCCGAACAAATCACGAGCATCCCGATTACCAACGCAACGGTCTTCAATCCCGTCGTTCGGCGGGCCGTCAAGAAGAACAGCAGGTGCAGCGCCAGGACGGCAAAGCCCATCCCATGCAGGCCCACCATCGCCACGCCCGCCGCCACCCACGCCAGCCATGCCGTGCTGCGGGACGTGCGGGCCCACAAGAGCAGGCAAGCCGTGGAGAGCGCCACGCACAGCCAGAACTCCATGTACATCTTGCCGTCGCGCGAGTAGGCCAGCAGGTACGCGCTGAACGCGGTGAAGGCAGCGACGACGAGGCTCTCGCGCACGGCGACCATCTGCCGGGCCAGGAAGTACATCGCCGGGATCATCAACGTCCCGGCGATCGCGGGGGCCAGACGCATGCCGAAGGGGTCCATCGGGATCACGCGCGACATGAACCAGTACAACTGGTAATGCAACGGCGGAAACCACGCGTCCCGCAGCACGGTCAGCAGCTCGCGGTACGTGCCGGCGATGCGCGCGTACGTCGCCGCCTCGTCGCCCCAGAGCGGGGGCCGGTCGAGCGCGATGAACCGCAGCACGCCACCGGCGATCGTCAGACCCAGCAGGATCAGCATCGCTGCATGACAGCGGTACCAGGGCCGGGCTATTGATGATGCGATGTAGGCGTGCGCGTTCGTCCCGCGGTCAGCCGCGGCGTCGCGCGCCGAGTCTGATGGCTCCAACTCGTGGGCCGGACGGAATGCAATCGTATTGTTGTCGGTCGTAGACATGACGGAACGGATCATCTGGTCCCTCTCCCGCATGCGCCGGGAGAGGGATCAGACCTGCTGAATAACCTCTGCGGATGACGGTGCGCGCGGCGCGTCATTCCCTCGCCCGAAAGACAAGAGCCCACGGCGTCCGGCCGTGGGCTCTGTCGCTGCAATCTATTAGTCGTCTGCGTCGCGATCGTTGTCGTTCACGGTGCTACCGGAACGCTAATCCCAGCGGAAAATTCCCTTGGCCCAGGCGTAGATGTACGCCACCAGCAGGATCGCGACGAACAGCACCATCTCGACCAGGAGCAACGTCGAATGCGACCCCGGCGTCTGCACGGCGTGCGGGAAGATGCTGGCCCAAGGGTAAAAGAAGACGATTTCGACGTCGAAGACCAGGAAGATCATCGCCACGATGTAGAACCGCACGTTAAACCGCTGCCGCGTGTCACCGATCGGCACCATGCCGCTCTCGTACGTCTCTTCCTTGCCAGGCCCCGTACGGCTGGGGCCGATCAGCGTCGACAGGATCACATTGCCGACGGCAAATCCGATCCCGATCAACAGCAGCAGCACGACCGGCGCCCAGGAACTAGGCGCATCGTTCGTCGTCACTTGAGCAAGCACGGCGGTATTGAACATAAGTTACCTTCCCAAACCGCAGCACAGTCTAAGGAACCGCGCGCTGATTGAAAAGCCCGGCTCAGACGATCCCACGTAGCACCCGGCTTGCCAGGGATCTTCACTTCTTGATCGATGTCGCAACGCCCAACACGACAGAACCGATGCAATACAGGTCAAGCTGGCACATGCGTTGAGCTAGGTACGGTGCCCTTTCGCGGACTCAGCAGATCGATTCGTAACCTAAACCACTAAATATCTGAACTTGGTCGACGTACGCACGCGATTTGCTTTGCGGGCTTCCTGAGAGATCAGCAGACCTTTCGTCTGCGTCATGCGGTTGGACGCATTGCGCCTGGGGATATTTTTGAGACTGCCAAGGTTGGTGGTCCGGGCCGGCTCCGCCGTGAGTGTTCTCAGGGAGATTCCACTATGCGTAACACACTCGTCCTGAACCGCGCTGTCGCCTTGTCGTTGAGCGCGGTGCTGGCAGTTCTTACCGGTTGTCAGAATTCTAACTCGCGCGATGGCGGCATGTCGTCGTCGGGCAGTGGCGGGTCGAAGGGCTCATCGGGAGGCATGCTATCGGAGACCACGACCGACCCCTCCGCAAAGCAGGCCACCGGTGACAAGGCCATGGCCAACCGGGAGACGCAGCTGCTTGAATCGCTGGCGTACCCCACCGGTAACCGTGAGACGAGTGCCGTGCTACTGGAAAAGATGGGATCGAAGCAGATCCGCATGGGCCAGCCCTATGAGTATCAGCTGAAGGTCACCAACCTCACCGACGCGCCGCTGGCCGGCGTGGAGATCAGCGAGCAGCTCGGTGAAAACTTCAAGGTGACGACCGCCCAGCCCGAGGCGCAGCAGCGCAACGGGCAGAACGTCTACTCGCTCGGTGAGCTCAAGCCCGGCGAGAGCCGCACGATCAACGTCACCGGCACGGCCAACGGCCCCGGTGAGGTCACCAGCTGCACCACCATCGCGTACAACCCCACGCTCTGCACGGTCGCAACCGTGATCGCCCCAAAGATCAACATCGCCAAGAGCGGGCCGCAGCAGGCCGACATCTGCGAGGAGATCGTCTACAAGTACTCGATCTCCAACACCGGCACCGGTACCGAGACCAATGTGCGCGTCGTGGACACGCTACCCGACGGCCTCGTGTCGGCCGATGGCAAGAAGACCATCGACTTCACGGTCGACGCAATCCCGGAAGGCAAGACTCGCGAGTTCGAGGCGCGCGTGCGGCCCGACCGCGTCGGTGAGTACAGCAGCCAGGCCAAGGCCAGCAGTGCCAGTGGTGAAGTTCAAAGCGAACAGATCACGACGCGCGTGATTGCACCGGAACTGAAGGTCGCCGTGAATGGTCCCGAGCGTGAGTACGTCGGCAAGGCCGTGACGTACGAGGTGACGGTCGAGAACAGCGGTCAGGCTGCGGCCCGCAACGCGCAGCTGTCGTTCGACGGCGCCGGTGAGGCGACGATCGCCGCCATCGGAGGCGAGGGCGAGGCCCAGACCGCCTCCGGAAGCGTGGGTGGTGACGGTGGCCAGATCGGCAACATCGAGCCCGGCCAGACCCGCCGCTACCGCGTGACCGTGCCGGCCGAGCGCGCCGGCACCATCAACGTGAATGCTGTCGCCAAGGCCGAGTGCGCCAAGGACGCTAGCGCCATGGCGTCGACCACCATCGAGACCCTTCCGGCCCTGCTGCTGGAGGTCGTCGACCGCGACGACCTGGTCCGCATCGGTGAGAGCGCGTACTACACGATCAAGGTGACCAACCAGGGCACCGGCCCGGACACCAACATCGGCATCACCGCCACGCTGCCCCCGGAACTACAGTTCGTCAGCGGCTCGGGTGCCAGCCAGGCACAGAACCAGGGTCAGGAGGTCCGCTTCGCCCCGGTGCCCAGCCTGGCGGCCGGCAAGTCGATCGAATGGAACGTCGAAGCCAAGGCCACCAAGGCCGGTGACGTCCGCTTCCGCCTGGATATGAACAGCGATTCGCTCGGCAAGAACGTGACCGAAACCGAAGCGACCCGTCTGTACTAAACGTCAACCCCCGGCGCGAGAGCGCCAGGCTGTTTGATCGAAACGAAGCCCGTGCGGCCCCCCCGCGCGGGCTTTTTTTGCGCGCCTCAATCCGGTCAATACTCCAGAAGGAACGTCGCTCCGGTCGATAAAAAGTCGACGGGCGCTCACATAGGGGCGTCTTCAGCTGTAAACCGAGTTTTTCCGGAAGCGGAACGCGACATGGCCCATCCACGCATCCTCCTGATCGCCGAATCGGCCGACCCGAACGGCACCGACGCCACGCTCGAAGGGTGGCAGATCACCCGCGCATTGGCGAATGTGACCGACACCCACGTCGTCACCCATGCGCGCCACAGGACCGCGTTCGAGGCGGCGGGGCTGGTGCATGGGCAGGACTTCACCGCCATCGGTGCGCGCGACAACGTCTCAGCGATCGCCGGCTCGCTCGCCGAGTCGCCCGTGGCGCTCAACTGGGCCGCCGGCGCAGCGCAAAGCGCCGCAACTGCCGTGGCTTACGCACGGTTTGAAGAGGTGCTGTGGCTACAGTTCCGCGACCGGTTGCGCAGCGGCGAGTTCGCGGTCGTGCACCGCGTCACCCCGCAAAACGCCGCCATCCCCAGCCCGATCGCGGCGCGCCTGAAGGAGATCGACGTGCCGTTCGTGCTCGGCCCGATCACCGGTACGCTGCCGGCGCCGCAGAACTTCAGCGACGCCCGCCGGTCGCTGCCGATCAAGCAGCCGTGGATGCGCTACGTGCGCGAGGCTTACCAGTTCCTGCCCGGCTACCGCTCGACGCGCGGCTGCGCCAGCGCGATCATCATCGGCTCGCGCGAGGCCGGCCAACGCCTGCCGCGCGGCTTCGCCGACCGCAGTTTCTACATCCCCACCAGCGCCGTCGACGACTCGCGCTTCACGAAGGTGCGCACCCGCGTCGCCACCCGGCCGATCAAGGTGCTCTTCGCCGGCCCGCTGACCGAAGCCAAGGGCGCCGACATGCTCCTGGAGGCCGCGGCCCCGCTGGTGACGGCGGGCAAGATTACGCTCGACTACGTGGGCGATGGCCCGCTCGCGCAGTCGATGTACGACACGACGATCCGCGATGGTCTCGACGACGGCATCCGCCTGCACGGCCCGGCCGACCCGATGGACCTGCAGGAGTGGATGATCGAATCTGATCTTCTGGCGTTGCCCAGCGTGCGCGAAACGAACGGCCAGACGGTCCTGGAAGCCATGAGCGTCGGCTTGCCCTGCGCCGTCGTCGACTACGGCACGCCCGGTGACATCGTAACCGAGCAGACCGGCTTCCTGGTGCCGCCCGGCGCCCGCCACCAGATCATCGCCAGCTATCGCGAGTTGATGCATGATTTGTGGAACGACCCCGAGTTCATCGAGTCGCGCACGCACGTCGCCCGCCAGCACGTCGCCGGCCTCACCTGGGCTGCCAAGGCCAACGAGATCGCGGGCGTGTATCACTGGTTGCTGCACCAGGAAGCGCCGGCGCCCCGGCTGCCGATGCCGATGCGGCGAGCGGGGTAACTTCAGGCTGACAGACAAAACCCTGTCGCCTCGCGCTCACTTGTCATCCCGATGGGAGCCTAAAGGCCAGCGGACAAACCCTATTGCGCGACCATTCAACGATGTCATCCCGAAGTGAGCGGTAGCGACCTGAGGGATCTCCAAGTGGCTGACACGTGTCCCTCTTTCGAGATCCGTCAGGTCGGCAAGCCTCCCATCAGGATGACACGTCCATGATCAACGCAGGGGTTTGGTCCGCCAGCCTTTAGGCTTGTACCGGCTGGCGCGACTATTGCGCGCCTGACGATAATAGAGGTTCTGCCAGCGCTCTGGACGGCAAAGTTGGCACGCGCGGCCTGTTCATAACTATTCCATCAGTAGCCCAATAAAATTTGCCCTGCTAGATTGCCGGGCATGCGAGCAGTGCGGTTCATGCCTTTGGCGTTCGTAGCGGGCATTCACGGATTTGCCATGTTTGCCGCCTATGCCGCCGTGTTGGGCGCCACCGTGCTCGTCTCCCGCCGCTTCACGGCGTAAAGCCCTTACCGCCGACGCGTCCGATAACCCTCTCCGGAAGAGCAACCTGCTGCTGTGACCGCATGCGCTGCGCCGTTCATCGACCGGCGATTCATCAAGTTGCCACGCCCGCCGGTACCCCTATACTCGTAGACGATGTTAAGCAGGCGGAAAACACGCGAACTGGCGATGCAGGTGCTGTTCCTGTGGGACACGAACGGCCAGAGCGACCACGCGCTGGCGGCGCAGCTCGTGGACGATGGCTCGACCGAGGATGCCACGCGCCGCGACGCCCTGGCGATGGCCGCCGGCGCGTGGAACGGGCGCGACGTGGCCGACAAGTGGGTCGAGCGGCTCGCCCCGCAGTGGCCCCCGCGCCGCCAACCGGCCGTCGACCGCAACCTGCTGCGGCTTGCGATCTACGAGATGACCGCCACCGACACGCCAGCGAAGGTCGTCATTGATGAGGCGATCGAACTGGCGAAGTCGTTCTCAACCGAAAACAGCCCCAGCTTCATCAACGGCGTGTTGGACGCGGTGCTGCACGAGCGAACGGCCTTGCTGGAAGGCGCCGCTAAGCCAGAATAGCGGCGGCAGATACGAGCTCGCGCACCACAAGATAAAGGTTGTCATCCCGATGGGAGCCTTGGCGACCTGAGGGATCTCGACCGGCCGAGCGTCGTTCGAACATTCGAGATCCTCCCGTCGCCTTAGGTTCCGCTCGGGATGACAATGGGTGTGGGACGGCCCGGCGACTTAAATTTTTGAACTCATGCGATTCTTCTCTAAAACCCTCGACAAGCTAAAAGGCGCGCTGAAGAAGACCGCCGCGGTGCTCAACACCGACGTTCGGACGCTGTTCATTCCCGGGCGGCAAATCGACGACGCGTTTCTGGCCGAGATGGAGGAAAAGTTCATCCGCGCCGACATGGGCGTGAAGAACGTCAGCAAGATGGTCGCGGCCGTGCGCGACCGCTGGCGATTGGGCAAGATCAAGAACGCCACCGACGCCGAGGCCGTGGTCCGCGAACAACTGCTAGCCAACTGGCCCAACGAAGAGCGCGAATTGGGCTTCGCCCCCAGCGGGCCGACGGTGGTGCTGGTGGCGGGAATCAACGGCGCCGGCAAGACGACCAGCATCGCCAAGCTGGCCCACTTGCTGAAGAACGAGATGGGCAAGAAGGTGATGGTGTGCGCATCCGACACCTTCCGCGCCGCCGCCGTCGACCAGTTGACGATCTGGAGCCAGCGCATCGGCGTGGAAATCGTGAAGCACAAGATGGGCGCCGACCCCGCCGCCGTCGCCTACGACGCCTGCGAGGCCGCCAAGACGCGCGGCATCGACGTCCTGATCGTCGACACCGCCGGCCGGCTGCACACGCAGGACCACCTGATGCGCGAGCTGACCAAGATCCGCGACGTGGTCGCCAAACGCATCGAGGGCGCGCCGCACGAGGTACTGCTGGTCATCGACGCTACCACGGGTCAGAACGGCGTGCTGCAGGCGATGAACTTCCAAAAGGCCATCGGCGTTACCGGCATCATCCTCGCCAAGCTCGATGGCACCGCCCGCGGCGGGGTGGTGGTCTCGATCAAGGAACAGCTGAAGATCCCCGTCAAATTCATCGGTCTCGGCGAAACGCCCGAAGACATCGAAACCTTCGACCCGCAACGCTTCGTCGACGCCCTGTTCGGCGAAAAAGTCCCCGCGACCATATAACGCCGCACCCCAACTTCTGTAGGACAGGCATTCCTGCCTGTCTCTCCCCCCGGTCTTCTGTCCTCTATCCTCTGTCTTCTGTGGCACAGACATTCTTGTCTGTGTCTCCCCCCCGTCTTCGATCAAGAAGAGTTCAACGAACCGCCTCCGAAGAAAAGGTTGAACCACAGAGGACACAGAGCACACAGAGACAGACACGGAGAGAAAGAGTGCGTGTGAGAGGCATCCTTCTGATTGGGATCTAGTGCTTGGTCATTTGTTTGGTGTTCGGGCTTGGGATTTCTTTCCCTTCCCTCACAACTGCGCCCTCAGCAACGCCGCCGCGTGTTCCATCAGTTTTTCCATCCACGGCCGGTTCTGCCATTCCTCCAACGTTACGCGATGCGCACGCTTCAGATCGGCTTCGAACAGTTCCGCTTGGCGTTCGGCAAACTCGACGTCGTAGATGTTCAGGTTCGCCTCATCGTTCAGTCGGAACGACCGCGTGTCGAAGTTCGCGCTGCCCACCGATGTCCACTGTTCGTCGGCGATCAGCACCTTGCAATGGAACATCGTCGGCTGGTACTCGTAGATCTCAATGCCCGCCTCCAGCAGCGGCCCCCAACGCGCGCGTGACGCACGGCGGACCACGTGCGCATCGATATGTTCGCCGGGCACCACGATCTGCACCCGTGCGCCGCGCTTCCGCGCATTCACCAGTTCCTGTACTGAAAGGTCATCCGGCACGAAGTAGGCGCTGGCGATGCGCAGCGATTTCGCGACGCACGCGATCGACATCAAAAACATCAGCCGCGCGCTCTCGCTGCCTTCCTCCGGGCTGCTCATGAACATTTGAGCCGTGCAGCTGCCGGCCGGTTCGAGTTTTGGGAAGTAGTCGGGGCCGTGCAGGACGCGCTGGTGCGTCTTCAGCCAGTTGTCCATGAACGCCGCCTGCATCTGCGCCACGGCCGGGCCTTCCACGCGGAAGTGCGTGTCGCGCCAGTGCTGCGGGTCCTGGGCGTCGCCCATCCATTCGTCGGCGATGCCCACGCCACCGGTGAAGCCGATCCGGCCGTCGATCACCAGCAGTTTGCGATGCGTGCGGTGGTTGGCGCGGCGCAGGTTGTACCAGTGCAGCGGATGGTAGCGCTCGACCTGCGCGCCGCAGCCCTTCAGGCGTTCGATGGATTGCTGGTCCATGCGTTTGCTGCCGAGCCAGTCGAGCAGCACGTGCACCTTCACGCCGGCCTGCGCGCGCTCGCCGAGCGCATCGACGAAGCGCCGGCCGATATCGCCTTGCCAGTAGATGAACGTCTCGAAGACGATCGTCCGCTGCGCGCCGCGAATCGCGTCGAGCATCGCGGGGAAGATCTGATCGCCGTTCACGAGACGGTCGACTTTGTTGCCCGTGGTGAACTGCGGCGGCAGCAGGTGCTGGACCGATCGCAGGAACTGCTCATCGCCGACCGGGTACTGGTGCTGGATCTCGTGCTGGATCTTCTTCTCGTGCGACGTGAGCGCGCGGATGATCAGCGACAGGGTGTACGTGACGACCGCCGTTGCCGCGATGATGGACCAAGTTCCCATATACCACCGATCCAACACTGGGCGACAGATTCCTGCCGCCGGTCAAAACATCCGCTCAACAGGGCGGAGGAATAGAGTAAGTTACCGTCATGCCTGAGAAAACGAACAAAGTGGCGATCATCGGCGCCGGCAGCGTGGGCGCGACCATCGCGTACGCCTGCCTGATTCGCGGCGTGGCCAAACGCATCAGCATTTACGACCTGAACGCCGACAAGGTGCAATCGGAGCTGCTCGACCTCAACCACGGCCTGCAGTTCGTCCCCATGGCGATCGTGGACGGCAGCGACGACGTGGCCGTTTGCGCCGATGCCGACGTGATCGTGGTGACCGCCGGTGCCAAGCAGAAGCCGGGGCAGACGCGCTTGGATCTAACCGAAGCCAACGTGCGCATCTGCCGCGATCTGCTGCCCAAGCTGCAGGCGGTGGCGCCGCGGGCGATCTTCCTGATGGTCACCAACCCGGTCGACGTGCTGACGTACGTCGCGATGAAGATCACGGGGCTGTCGCCGGCGCAGGTCATCGGCAGCGGCACGGTATTGGACAGCAGCCGGTTCCGCTACCTGATCGGCAAGCATCTGGACGTGGCCGTGCAGAGCGTGCACGCCTACATCGCCGGCGAGCACGGCGACAGCGAGGTGCCGCTCTGGAGCAGCGCGAGCATCGCCAATATCCCGCTGCGCGACTGGGCCCGCGTGAACCGCGGTTCGATGACGCGCCAGGAAGAGGCCGACATCTTCCATAACGTCCGCACGGCCGCTGCGCAGGTGATCGCGGGCAAGGGCGCAACGAACTACGCGATCGGGCTGGCGACCGCCAAGATCTTGGAAGCGCTGCTGCACGACGAGCATCGCGTGCTGCCGGTCAGTTCGCTCATCAGCGACGTCTGCTTCAGCTTGCCCAGCATCGTCAACAGCACCGGCGTCGAAGCCGTGCTCCCCGTGCCGCTGCACGATGCAGAACTGACCTCGCTGCGCAAGAGCGCCGCGGTGATCAGGGACGCGATCAAGCAGGCGGGTTTCTAAGGCTGGCCCTTTAAAAGCTCATCGTACGCCAAGCGGTCCAGATGAAACTGCTCTCGCGTGCGCGTGTAGGCTCCAGGACTCTGCATGCGGCCAACGGCGTGGAGCGCGCCGGGCTTCACACGGCCACGGTCATCGAGCAATTCGTCATTCGCGTGCAGGTGTAGCACTTGGCCAACGATGATGCGGTTGCGGCCGAACTCGATCGTCGACAGCTCGCGGCACTCCAGGTTTACCGGGCTCTCTGCTACGCGCGGCGGGCGCACGCGCGTCGATGGGACGGCTGTGAGACCGACGGCGGCCAATTCATCGACGCCGGCGGGGAAATCCGTCGCGGTGAGGTTCATCTGCTCGGCGATCGCCTCGACGACTACGTTCACCACGAACTCACCGGTAGCGCGAATGTTGGCAGCGGTATCCTTCGGCACGTCGCGCTCGCGATCGCCCACGCCAAGCACCACCACCGGTGGGTCGCTGCCCATGGCGTTGAAGAAACTGAACGGCGCGGCGTTCACGCGGCCGTCGGTGTCGATCGTCGTCACCAGCGCGATCGGCCGCGGCACGACGACGGCCGTCAGCAGCGCGTAACGCTCGCGGGCGGGAAGTTCGTCAAAGTTGAACTCCATGATCGTCCTCCTGCTGTCGGTTGACCGGCCGCTACTGCCACGTCGCCGCTCGCCACATCGTGATTGTAGCCGCGGCAATGGGAGTGAGGATCGGATCGTCCACGGCGGTGTCCAGCGCGGCAGGTTCCAGCTTCACCGGCCAGATTGAATCGTGTTCGGCATCATCCAGTTCACTGGCGACGGCGGCGCTCGTGCGTGGGGTGCTGGCGGTGAAGATCAACTCGGGCTGGCGGATCGAGTTGTCCTGCACGAGGCCGATGCAGCGGACGTCCCGCACCTGCTCGCGCGGCAGGTTCAGCTCTTCCTGCAACTCGCGGTAGACGATCTCGAACACGTCGCGGCACTCGCGCGGTTCCACGGCACCGGCGAACGGGTGTACGCGGTGCGGGTAGTACGCCACGCGTCCACCACGCCGGCCGAGCAGCAGATGACCGTCGGACGTCGTCAGCGCGACGCTGGCGCCCAACGGGTTGGCGAACACGTCTGAACCATATCGATCGGCCAACGCCGCCGCGTAGTTCAGGTTCGTGCCGACGTTGATCCTGTAGCTGGTGGGGGAGAACCGCAGGTGCAGCACATCGGCCGACGCGTCGTACGATTCCAGCCGACACATCGGCCCGTCGAACAATTGCACCCCCGGCTTGGCCGCAGCACGCCAGGCCGACTCGATGCCCTGTTCCACTTCATCCACAATGCGCCGCCCGGACGGAACCTCGGTCATCGAGATCTGTCCGGGATGCCAGTTGCCTTGGGTGATGATGCTGAACATATCCGCTTGACCCACTCGCCGGACCGGCCGCTTTAGCGGCCGGTAATCGCGCTCAACCTAACGTCGAATGATCGCCGTGGCGGGCAGGCGCAGCGTGAACTTGCTGCCCTTGCCAAGCTCGCTCGCGACCTTCAGTTCGGCGCCCATCGCGTCGGCCAGGCGCTTGCAGATCGTCAGCCCTAAGCCGTTGCCCTTGTTGCGGTCTCGTTCGGGATTGCGCAGCTGGAAGAACTCGTCAAAGATGAACGTGAGGTGTTCGATCGCGATGCCCATGCCGGTGTCGCTCACGCTGATCTGCAACCGTCCGTCGGCCGCGTCGATATCGTAAGCGATGCGCACCTCGCCGGCCTCGGTGAACTTAATCGCGTTGCCGACCAGGTTGCCGATCAGCCGCGCCAGCTTGATCTTATCGGTGCGCACCCATATCGGTGGACCGTCGGCGAGCGTAAACGCCAGGTTGCGCTCGCGGGCCAGCGGCATCAGGTGCTGGCTTTCCAGCATGAGCAGCGCGCGCAGCTCGAACTCGGTCTCCTGCAGCTCGATGCGCCCGGCGTCAAAGCGCGTCACGTCGAGCACGTCACCGAGCAGGTTTACTAAAGCCATGGAACTCGAATGCAGTTCCTTGGCCATCTCGGCGATCTCGCCCTCGCGGCCGGGGAGGCCGGCGGTGCGGCGAATGAGCTCGGCGAGCAGGCTGATCGCGTTGGCGGGCGTGCGCACGTCGTGGCTGACCGCGGCCAGGAAGCGCGTCTTGCGCACGCTGGCCTCCTCCGCCTCGCGCCGGCGCACGTCCAGCTCGCGTTGAAGTTCCTTCAACGGCGTCACGTCGACGAACGCCGACACCGCCGCCTCCGCGTCACCGTTGGCGTCGCGCAGCGGCGCGATGCTGTACAGCAGCGACAACCGCCGCCCGCTGTTCATCACGATCTCCAGCTCTTGGTTGCTCACCTCGGCGCCGGTGCGCAGCGCCTCGGCCATGCGCAGATCGCGGTACTCCTGCCCCTCTTGGAACAGGCGTCCGGTCTTCAGCAGTTCCTCCTGCGGCACGTCGGTCTCGAACGGCACGCCGAGCATGCGTGCCCCGGCCGGGTTGAAGCGCAGCGTTGTCGCGCCCCTCTCCATGATCGCCATGCCCACGGGCGCGGTACGGAAGACCGTCTCGAACCGCTGGCGCTGATTGGCGACCTCCTCGAACAGCTCCTCGGAACGTAGCGTGGTCGACGTCTGGTTCGCGAGCGATTCCAGCAGCGCGACCTCGTCGTTCGTCCAGGCGCGCGGTTGCAGGCTGTACGCCTCGATCGCACCGATCAACCGCGCGCCGATGCGCAGCGGCGTGCTGATCATGCTGCAGAACCGTGTGCCGACCTTCGGATGTGGCACGCGCAGTTCCGGGCGCAGCGACAGGTCCTCGATGTACGCGGTGCGACCGTGCGTGAATACCAAAGCCGTGAACGTGCCGTCGAGCGGCATCGACCCGTCGGTGGGACCCTCGGCGCCGAAGCCGTTATGGCAGGCGATCGTCAGCTGATCGTTCCGGCGCAGCAGCACGGCCGTGGCGCTGGTGGCGGGCTCCAGCAATACCTGCAGCGTCTGGCAGATGCGCTCCAGCGCCTCGCCGCGCGGCATGTCGATCGACAGCCGCCGCGACAGCTCCAGCAACACGCCCAGCGCCCGCTCGCGGCGCTGAAGCTCGTCGTTCGTGCGGCTCAACTGGGCGCTCTGGCGTTCCAGCTCTTCGGTCTGCGACTGCAGCTCCTCGTTCTGCCGCGCGATCTCCTCCTCGCGCGCTGCCAGCTCGCTGTTGGACTGTTCCAGCGCGTCGCGGCGCTCGTTGGTCTCAGCCCAGGCGCGCAGCAGGTGGTCGAAGACGACGGCCAGCACGGCCAGCACGGTCAACAGCAGCGTGCGGTGCAGCAGCACGCGGGCGTCGCTGCGCTCGATCCACTGCGCGCTCATCGACAGGACGGCGGCGATGACGAACAGCGTCCACAGCACGCGACGGTCCCGCGTCCACCAGCAGGCGATGAAGACGGTCGGATAGACCACGGCCGCGTTGAACTTCAGGCCATAGTGAAGGTCCAACCAGAACAGCGTGCACATCGCGACGACCGCGGTGAACGATATCGCCGCGTTGAGCGGGCCGAACCTGGGATGGGGCGGTGCCGACATGCTCATTGGCCTCGGCTCCTGCGAAACAGGCCCGGTGCCACCTGCGACAAGCGCGTGGCGCCGGTGGGGGTCTCGGCCTTGCCCAACACCAGCACGCCGCCGGGCCGCAGCGCGGCTTCCAGGCACTGCCAAAGCTGCATGGCCGCGTTAGGTTGGAGGTAGATCGACAGGTTACGACAGAGGATCACGTCGTGCAGTCCCGGTTCGGCCTGCTGCAGCACGTCGGCGGCGCGGAACTGCATGGCGCAGCGTAACACGTTCAGCGCGCGCCACGCGCCCTCGCTCCCCCCAGCGTGCGGCACAAAGTAGCGATCGCGCAGCGCCGTTGGCATCGCCAGCATCTCGGCCGCACTGAACACGCCCGCGGTCGCGCTGGCGACGGCGGTGGCGCGGCAATCAGTGCCGACCAGGCGCGAGCGCAGCAGGCAGCTGGCTTCCGACAACAGCACGGCCACCGAGTACAGCTCGTGCCCCTCGGAACAGCCAGCGCTCCAGACGCGCAGCTGGCCACCGGTCTCGTCGATCAACTGGGGCAGAAGTTCGTCGCGCAGGCGCGCGAAGACGCAGGCGTCGCGGAAGAACGACGTGACGCCGATCATCAGCGCGTCCAGCGCCACCGGCACCACCGCCGGCGCCGTCTCGACGTGGCGGCGCGCGGCGCCGGTGGTGTTGGCGCGCAACGCGCGCAGGCAGGCGGGCAACCGGCGGAACAGCGTGCCGGGCTTGTAATGCTCGGGCCGCAGGCCCGCGGTGCGCAGGATCTGGTGCACGAACGCCTCGTCGTGCTCGAGCAACGCCGGGTGCACCTCGGGATGCATCACCCGCGGCGGGCGGGGCGTCAGGTCCAACGGGGGCCGAGACGCTTCCAGATCGCTCGGAAACACCACGTAGCTGAAATTGGCTGAACGATTCGACACCCTACGACATCCTCATCCCCAGGTGGGTCGCCATACCTCTTCATTTCATTCAGACGTCCTTCAAGCAAGGGTTATACCTGATTTGTCCCCGCGGCACACAGGCGGCACGCCTAAACCAACAGTAGTATCCGCTTGACTGGGCGGTAGTTACCACGATGAACAGAATCGCGGTGGATCGACTTGCGACGGGAAAAGAACGGTGACGAAGCTAGCAACAAATCAGATTGTCTGGGCTTTTCACATGCATGGGCTCAGGCACCCATGCCACGGTGAACGCCAAACCACCTTCTTCATCTTGGCGTTCCGGCGGCCTTGGCGGGTCAATTGATGTATGGGAAGGTCCGAAGCGGGGTGGTTAAACGTTGATGATCTGAACCGTATCCGTCTCGGTATCCAAGAGGGCGACGGTCTTTTCGGTGCCGTCGAGCGAGCCGGGGCTGATGACGCGGGTGCGGCCGTGGCGTTCGTCTTGCGTGGCCTTGCTATGGCCGACGATCAGGTAGTCGTACAGCTTCTCACGGACGAGGAGCTTGGTCATCTTGGTGTCGTTGCCGTGAATGACGGCCATCGACTTCCCGTCGCTCTCGAGCTCGCCCATCATGCCGAAGCATTGAATGCCAAGCTGATCGGCGTGTCGCAGCAGACCCATGCGATCCGAATCGCGGTCACCCCAGACGAACGCAGCGTTCAGGCCGGCAAGTGGGTCGAGCACCTTGCGGTTGCCTATGTCCCCGCAGTGGACGAACAGCTCCGCCCCGGCGTCGGCGAGCACGCGCACCGCGGTCGCCATGACGTCGAACCGATCGTTCGTGTCACTCATAATACCCACAAGCATGGGCCGCGGATTGTAGTGGCGGTGTGGAAAAGTAAAGAGGGCGCCTAGCGGATTTTTGAGCGTGTCAATATGGGAAAGAATAGATGCACGTGAATGAGTGCGTCACATCGCGATCGAATTCACCTAGTTTCGCTTCAGCGCAGTTGGCGCGGCGCGACCGGAACCACAATGGACTGCAGCGTGCCACTGGACGTGTCGAGCAACGCCACCGTCTTCACGGCGGCCCGATAGAGCGCGCCGGGATTGATGACGCGCACCGGCCCCATCATCGCGTCCTGTCGTTGGTGGGTGTGGCCTTGGAACAGGTAGGCATAGCGATCGTCGGCCAGGGCGCGGCGCTTCAGGTTCAGGTCGTCGCCATGCAGGACGAACGCCAGCTTGTCGTCCAACGGCACCTCACTGGCGACGCCCAGGCAATGGACACCAACCCGGCCGGCGTAGGTGGCGAGCTCGTCGCGGTCCCAGTCGTTGTTGCCGAAGATGAAGTACGCCGGCACGTCGCCCACCAGCAGGTCGACGATCGCCGTGCCCCCGACGTCGCCGCAGTGAATAAGCACCTGCGCGCCGCCCGCGAGCAAGCGTTCGACACCCGCCTTGGCGGCGTCGAAATGGCCATGCGTGTCGCTGAGAAGTCCGACGATCACGTTGCACAGGCTACCGGGAGCGGCTTGGAAATGTAACGTGCTGGTAGTAAGCGTCCGGCCGCTACCATTTCCCTCAGATGCTCTCCCGTTCCGCGTCGCGTATAACACGCACGGTAATCACCGTCGAAAGAGCCAATCCGTGCCCGACCCGCAACCACCGCAGCCGCCCGATCCCGAAGGACGACCTCTACAGGAACCAACCGACATCGACCGGCCCGCCTCGGCGTCGCCCACCGAGCCGGAGATGGAGGCCGAGGCGATCGGCGTCGCCCACGATCCGTACGCGGCGCTGCGCTACCGCGACGCTCGGCTGTACATGGGCGGGGCGCTGCTCGAGATCGTCGGGTCGCAGATTCAGACCGTGGCGCTCATGTGGGAACTGTTCCAGCGCACCGGCAGCCCGCTGACCCTGGGGTGGGTGGGTGGCGTGCAGGCCATTCCCATGCTGCTTCTGACCCTGCCGGCCGGCTACCTTGCCGACATCGTCAGCCGGCGGTTGCTGGTGGTGGTGTCGCAGGTCGGGCAGGTCGCGGCGTCGCTGTGGCTTGCCTACCTGTCGTGGCACACGGGGTCGGTCGCGCTGATGCTGACCGCGATCGGCCTCGGCGCGATTTTCCAGGCGCTCGGCTCACCGGCGCGGTCGGCGATGCTGCCGAGCCTGGTGCCGCCGTCGGTGTTTCCCAATGCTAAGGCGTGGTCGAGCAGCAGCTTTCAGGTCGCCAGCGTGGGTGGGCCGGCGTTGGGGGCGTTTGTGCTGAGCATGCTGGGCGCGCCATGGGCCTACGTGACGGCCGCGGTGTTCTCGCTCATCTACGCGATCAACACGATGCAGGTGAACCCGCGCCCGTTCGATCGCGGCGTGCGCGAGCCGATGATGAAGAGCCTTAGCGAGGGCCTGCGCTTCGTGTGGAACACGAAAATCATCCTCGCGACGATCACGCTCGATTTGTTCGCCGTCCTGCTGGGTGGGGCGGTCTACCTGCTGCCGATCTTCGCCAGCGAGCGCCTGCACGTGGGCGAGTACGGCTTCGCGTTCCTGCGCGCGGCGCCAGCGGTGGGGGCGTTCGTGACCGCGATGATCATCGCCCACACGCCCCCCTTCAAACGCGCCGGCCGGGCGATGCTGCTGGCGGTGGCGGGTTTCGGCGCCGCCACGATCGTGTTCGGCCTGAGCACGAACTACTGGCTATCGCTGGCGATGATCGCGCTCACCGGCGCGTTCGACAACGTCAGCGTCGTCGTGCGGCACACGCTGGTGCAGGTGATGACCCCCGACCGCATGCGCGGCCGCGTGAGCGCCGTGAACAACGTCTTCATCGGCGCCAGCAACGAGATCGGTGGCTTCGAAAGCGGCGTGACCGCGGCGTGGCTGGGGGCTGTGCGCAGCGTGGTCTTCGGGGGCATCGGCACGATCCTCGTCGTGGCCGCCGTTGCGATGAAATGGCCCCAGGTGCGCAACTTCGGCTCGCTGAAGGACGCCAAGCCGGCTCAATGACTCGGTTAGAGCAAAAGATAACGTAGATGAAGCAGATGAGAACGTTCTCAATCTGCGCCATCTGCGCAATCTTTGTTCACTTCGCTTCGAACGTCATCGCGCCACTGTTCATGCAATAGCGTTGGCCGGTGGGTTGCGGGCCGTCGTCGAAGACGTGCCCGAGGTGTCCGCCGCATGTGGCGCATTCGACTTCAACGCGGTGGCCGTCGGCGTCGGTTACCACGGTGACGGCTTGCTGGTCGGCCGGTTGCCAGAAGCTCGGCCAGCCGGTGCCGGAATCGTACTTTTCGTCCGACCGGAACAGCAGCGTGCCGTCGGCGGCACAGCGGTAGACGCCCGGCTTCTTGTTGTCGTGCAACGCGTTGCGGAAGGGGGGTTCGGTGCCTTCCTGCCGCAGGATGTAATACTGGTTATCGGTTAACCGCTGGCGCCATTGGGCATCGGTGACGGCACGGGGGTCAGCGACAGCCGATCGCGTTGTGGCGCCGGCAGGTTCGTCCGTGGGCTTGGGCGGTTGTTCGCAGCCAATGATCGAGACGAAGGCAGCGATCGTCAGGCAAGTAAGCAGCTTGGCGAAGATAAATCGGGACATGTGAAAGTATACGCGGGCATTGTTGGGGTAGATGTGGCGCAAAACGTGATGCAGGAGGAAGAGAGGAGACGGGGGGAGAGACAGGCAGGAATGCCTGTCCTACAGAAGAGGGAGAAATACGCCGAGCGACATACCGGCCTTGCCGCTTTAGCGGCAGGGTCTTCTACACCCGCGCCGACGCGCACCGTCGATGAGGCCTAAAACTCGCGCCGTTGACGAGCCGTCGGGATGTTCAGGATCTTCCGGTATTTCGCGACCGTGCGGCGGGCCAGCTCGATGCCCTGTTCCTTCAGCTTCTCGACGATCTCGTCGTCGTTCAGCGGGTTCTGCTTGTCCTCGTGGTCGATGATGATCTTGAGCTTTTCCTTCACCGCGTCCCAGCTCATCTCTTCGCCGGCGTCGTTGTGGGTGCCACCACTGAAGAAGCGGCGCAGCGGATAAACGCCGCGCGGGGTTTGGATCCACTTTTCACTGACGGCACGCGAAACGGTCGCGACGTGGATGCCGAGCTGGTCGGCAACCAGGATCATCGGCAGCGGCTTGAGCGCCTCGGGGCCCTTCTCAAAGAACTCCTGCTGCGCGTCGACCACCACTCGGATGACGCGCATGATCGTGCTCTTGCGCTGCTCGATGCTTTCGATCAGCCAGCGGGCGTTGCGCACGTTGTTGGACAAGAACTCGCGCGTCTTCTTGTCGACCGAGCGTTCCTTCATCATCTTGCGGTACATGCCGCTGATGTAGAGGCTGGGGGCCGGGTCGTGCGTCATCTCGATCTCGTACTTGCCGGTCTCCTCATCGAAGTAGACGACCGCATCAGGCGTGATGGGGGGCGCGTCGTCTCCACCAATCTGCTTGCCGGGGTGCGGGTGCAGTCGGGCGAGGTGTTTGACCGCCCGCTGGATCTCCGGGATCGGCCGGCCGAGGCGCTTGCTGATCTGCGGGTAGCGGTTCATCTCCAGGTCTTTGAGATGGTCGCGGACCAGCGCCCGTTCCAGGTCAAAATCGTGGTCGTCGGCGAAGTCCTCGTCGTTCTCGAGCGCGTCCAGCTGAATCAGCAGGCACTCGCTGAGGCTGCGGGCGCCGACGCCCGTCGGCTCGAGCGTATGAATGAGCGTGATGGCGGCCTGGATGTCCTCGAGCGTCAGCGGGGTCTTGGAGTCCTTCTGCATCGCCTCGGGATCGGTGCGAAGGTAGCCTTCCGAGTTGATGTAGCTGATGACGACCTCACCGGCCTTGCGCACGTCGGGCGTGCACTCGACGAACGCCCACTGGCCCATCAGGTGCTCCTGAAGGGTGATCGAGCGGGCGGCGGTGTTGTTCATCGCGTCGAGCTTGCGGTCGCGGTCGCCATCCATGCTCGACGACGCCACGCGGTTGCCGACGCCGGCGTTGGGGCTGAACTCCTCGTTTTCCAGATACTCGCTGATGCGGGAAAGGCGGTCGAAGTCGTCGGCACCGTCCTCTTTGACGACCAAAGCGCGGTCGCCGTCTTCCAGGTCGCGGGTAGAGGTGGTGCCTTCACCGCTTGGGGGCGTATCGGAAGATTCGCCCGGGTTGTCACCATCGATATCGCCTTCCCGAAGTTCCAGAACCGGGTTGTTTTGCAGTTCCTGCTCGATGCGTTCCTCCAGGGCCAGCAGGGGCAACTGAAGGATCTCCATGCTCTGGATCATGCGCGGCGTCAGCAGCTGCCGCTGGTCCATACGCATGGAAATAGATTGACTTAACTGCATCCCGGATCACCCTTTATAGGAAGCTGATGCTAGGCATGAGTTTTGCTCATGTCGAAAGAAGTATAGCAGCAACCCCAATAGTCGCCAACCTAAAATCGACGGGGTTCATCGAACATTCACGCCGGATAAACCCTTACGAAATGGCTTGAAACTGCTGCGAAGTCCCGATAAACTCCGCACACACCACCGGGCAGCACAGTTTATTGATATCCAGATGCGGTTCACGATCCAATAGCGGGGGAATTCTCTTGTCATCCACTCTGCATAGCAAAGTGAATCCAGCCAATGGCGCAGTCGAGGCCGCTATCTACGCTGCGGCGCGATTGCTGGTAGGTCGATCGATCACCATGGTGACGTTGCGCGAGGTCGCCGCCACCGTGGCCAAACGGCGGTCGACGGTGATGATTCTCGGTGAGACGGGCAGCGGCAAGGAGAACGTCGCCCGTTACATCCACGCCCGCTCGGAACGCGCCGGTGGCCCGTTCGTGCCGGTCGACTGCACCACGCTGGCCGACGGGTTGTTCGAAAGCGAAATGTTCGGCCACGTGCGCGGCGCCTTCACCGGCGCGGTCCGCGACGGGCTGGGCATCATCCGCTCGGCCAACGGGGGCACGCTATTCCTGGACGAACTGGGCGAACTGTCGCTTCCCATGCAGGCCAAGCTGCTGCGCGTGCTGCAGGAACGCCGGGTGACGGCCGTCGGTGACACCAAGAGCAAGCCGGTCGACATTCGCGTGCTGTGCGCCACGAACCGCGATCTGCAGGCCATGGTGCATGCCAGCACGTTCCGCGAGGATCTGTACTACCGCTTGAACGTCATCGTAATGCAGGTGCCGCCGCTGCGGGCGCGGCTGGACGACGTCGCCGACCTCGCCCAGCACTTCCTGCACGTGCAGGGCGACGTTTACGAAGAACCGGTCAAGACCCTCTCGCCCGACGCCGCGATGGCGTTGGCCGCTTACGCTTGGCCCGGCAACGTGCGCGAGCTGGCGAACGTGATGGAACACGCCCACGTGCTGGCACGCACCGACCAGATCGCGCTCGCCGACCTTCCCCCGCGCCTGCAGGCCCTGCCTGTCAATCGTTTCAACTTGGGCGACGCCCGCCCGGGCATGCCACGCCCGACCGACACCGACGCCCCCGGCGGCCTGCACCTGGCCACGGTGGAACGCCGCACGATCGCCGAGGCCCTGCGCCGCTGCCGCAACAACAAGGCCGCCGCCAGCCGCATGCTCGGCATCAACATCCAGCGCCTCAACCGCCGGATCATTCACCTGAACGTGCTCACGCCCGAGTCGTGAACCTCTTGCACTAAGCTCCTTCCCTTCGATCGCGCACGATCTACCAACGACAGGAAGCCTGCTTTACCCGCTCACTGATGTGAGCAGGCGCGCGTGCTGCGCGCATGCGAACCTCTCCCTCAAAGGATCCGTCATCCTGAGGTACCCCGAAGGATCTCTTCCGTCCTCAATCCCGTGACTGAAGGCGATCTTCCGTGCGCTTCAGACCCTGTATAGTCAAAACAACCATCAGTTCATTTCGAACCGTTATCGCGATAGAGGCTTTCGCACGCGCGGGTTAACGCACATCCGACGCGAGAAAACAGGTTGAAACAACCACTCTCTTCACGCGATCGCTGCGCGACGGCGCACTTTCGTTTTCATTCTTAACCCTTGTATCGATCACGCTTTGGAGATTCTGGAAATTTCCTTTTTCTATCTGGCACCGCCATCGCTTTAGGGAAGTTCGTTGCAGTCATCAACGGTTGATGACTGCGGGAGCCAGGCACGCATGACGATCGAACACGACATCCTTTCCGTCCTGGCGGTCGACTGTCCACCGATGGACGCCGACGACGCCCTGAGCGTGACCGACGTCCCCACCGCCCGCGCCGCGTTGGCGGCGCTGCGGGTGATGCAGTTCGACCTGATCGTCACCACGACCACCGTCGCCGGCGAACCGGTGTGGCCGTTGATGAGCAAGGTGAGGGCGGTAAGGCCGAAGTTGCGGTGGGTGATGATGAGCGCCCACCTATCGCTTAGTGAAGAGGTCAAAGCCCGCTCGATGGGCGTCGCCCATGTGCTCTCGAGTCGAGCTGGAACGCGCGACTCCCTCGTGTTTGGCTCCATCCATCGGAAAACAACAACAGCACGGCAGTTCGTTTAGCCGCCGTGAAAGATCAACGATTTCAGTAGACCTATTTAACCCGGCAAGGGGAGGAGAATTTCATGTTCACGTTCCGCCATCTCACCACGTCGATCGTGACCGGCGCCATCGCCTTGGCCGCCACCGCGACTCTCTCGAGCGCGGCGACCTACCAAGTATCAACGTTGAACGGGTCGCAAGGTTTCGGATATGACACCGACCAAGCCGCACCCGAATTCGCAGACGGTGGGGGAGCCAACGGAATCGCGTTCTACTCGAACGTCAACGGCCAAGGCGGCAACCCCAACGTCTCCAATGACGGGAACAAGCGATACACCTCCGTGCGCTTCACCCCGGCTGCCATCGGGATGACCGGCCTGACGCTCGGCGACATCTCCAGCATCGTCTACGACACGAAAAAGGTCAGCGGCCTGCGCGATTGGCAGGTCAAGGTCTACACCGACACCGCCACGTCGCCCAGCTGGTTCGCCCATCGCGTGAACTTCGATTCGAACGACGCGGACCATGATTGGACGACCTACACGCTGGACGGCAGCACGCAGACGCAGAGCCTGCACCAGCGCAACGTATTACCGACCGCCAACGTCGAAACATACGACCAATCCTTCAGCAGCATCCAGGCCAGCATCGGCAGCGAGGCCGTCCTCTTCTTCGACATCAGCGCCAGTTACCTGAGCGCGAATAACGAGGCCCCCATTGGGCCGAAGACGTCCTACGCGTATCTCGACAACATCGTGATCGCCGCCAGCGGGTTCGAGACCGCGACGGTCACCGCCGTCCCCGAACCCGCCAGCCTCGCGGTCGCCGGGATCGCAGGCCTGGGCTTGCTGGCCCGCCGGCGTCGGGCTTAATTTGAACTTTCACGCGTTCGGCCGGGTGAATAGCTCGACCGGACGATTCAAGCGGCCACTGTTGGCCGACCAAACTGCTGGGCGAGCAGAATTCGATGACAACCGGTGCGATCCACTCCGCCCGCGGCGCACAACTCATAATTCAAGGTAACCTATGTTCAGCCGTAACTTCATCTCCGCGTCTACTTTGTTCGTCACCGTCTCCGGCAGCCTCTTGACCGCCTCTACCGCCCAGGCGGCGCCGGCGGGTTGGGACGCGTTCGTCATCAGGGACGCGGCCACGACCGTCATCGAGAACGACACGTTGGGGACGGTCGAATACATCATAAACATAAGTGGCAAGAAGGCCGGATTGGGCACGAACCTGATCAACGGCACCAAGGTCGGCAACATCGGCACCCTGTCAATCGACCGCCTTGACGCCAACGCCGCCGGCGGGTCGGCGTATGCGCCGTACATGAACATCTGGGTGAAGGATTCCCTCGGTAACTACGCGGTCATCGCCAACGAGCCGAGCAACCCCGAGTGGACCGGTACCTCCGAATGGGACACCACGGGTGCCAATCTCGCGACGAAGTCGATCAAGTTGTTCGAGATCAGCGCAGGCTTCACCCTTCCCGGCACCAACATCGTCCGTGATAGCCAAAGTGGTGCTCTTTGGTTTAACTCGCTCAACAGCACTGCCGTGACGTTCGACGCGTTTGCCGATTACATCATCGAAGCGCCCGACACCACGTACATTGCGGCCAATCATCCGACCGGTGGCGCGCCCCGCGAATTGGGGACGAACTTGGCCTACGGCTTCAACTGGATCTTTGGTGACACCCAGGGCAACTACAACAGCGGGTCCACCACCGGCTACATCGTCACCAACCCTGTCGCCACCGCCGTCCCCGAGCCCGCCGCGATCGGCATGCTGGGTGTCGCCGGGCTGGCGCTGCTGAAGCGGAAGCGTCGCGCGATGTAATGTGGGCTGACGCGGCACCCGCCTTACGGCCTGCCCCTTGCCGCTGAAGCGGCAAGGCCGGTGGTCCGGTGGGCGAGTTCCGTCGGATCCAATTGAACAGTGGCGTGCCGGGTCGACGTGATCGACCCGGCACGCTCTTTTTCATCCACACGCGCCACTGGGTTGCGTTTGTGCTACAATATCCCTGTGCCGCTGCTGGAGATTGCCAATCTCGATTTCGCGTATGGCCGGACGCCGGTGTTGCGGGACATCAACCTTACCGCCGACGAGGGGTCGACGCTGGGGGTCATTGGCAACAACGGGGGGGGTAAGACGACCTTGCTCCGGCTCATCCTTGGGTTAAGGCAGCCGCAGCGGGGAACGATTCGCATCGGGGGCTACTCGCCGCGCGAGGCGGCCAGGCGGGGGGATGTGTTTGGGTACGTGCCGCAGAATCCGGCGGCGCCGGAGAACTTTCCGATCAGCGTGCGCGACGTGGCTCGATTGGGGTTGGTGGGGAAGACCGGCCTGTTTCGATCGCCGGCGGCCACTGATCTAGCGTTTGTCGATTCGTTGCTCGAACGGCTGGGACTCGCGTCGCTGCACGATGCGCCGGTGGGGTCGCTGTCGGGTGGGCAGTTGCAGCGGGTCTACATCGCCCGCGCGCTAGCGTGCCGGCCGAAGCTACTGGTGTTAGATGAGCCGACGACGGGCGTCGATCGCCGTGGGCAGCAGGAATTTTTGCAACTGCTTGCCGAACTCAAGCGTGAGATGAACCTGACGGTGATCTTCGTCAGCCATGACCTGCGGGCCGTTACCAGCATGTGCGACCGCATCGCGTGTTTGAACGTCACGCTGCACTATCACGATGCGCCGCAGCACTTGCCCAGCGACCTGGTCTATCGCATGTTCTCGTGCGACCTGGAGGCGATCGGCATCGGCACGATGTGCAACCATCCGGAGCACATGACCGGCAAACCGGTGGCGTTGAACCGTTGAGGCCGTTAATCTGCGATCCGGGACCGGAATTGATCATCCGTGAAGAGGAGGGACCGTGCTGCACATCCTGCTGATATCAACCTACGTGCTGACAGCCGCGGCAATCTGCGGGACGGCGGCGCTGGCAGTGCTGTTCCTGCTGTTGCGGTGGGTGTTCCGTTCGATGTTCAACGTTCCGCTGACATTCCAGAAGCCCCCGATGCAGTTGGAAACCCCGGCCGAAGAAGATCGCCCACTGCCATAGCGCAGGTCCTCGCATTTGCCAACCCGTATGTTCGGCCCCACAACCAATCCCGCCCATCCCAATGTCCTATTGGCCGCCGGCGCGATGGCGGTGGCATGCTCGCTGTTGAGCGTCTTCGTCATCCTGCGCCGTTGGGCGCTGGTGGGGGAGGGCATCAGCCATAGCGGGTTCGGTGGGGCGGGCACCGCATGGCTGGCGGCGCTGGTTTGGCCGGTGATGGAACAGCCGTTCATGCCATACGCGTTTGCGATCCTCTTCTGCCTGCTGGCGGCCGTCTCAATCGGTTGGCTGAGCCGGCGGGAAAACGTGAACACCGACGCCGCCATCGGCATCTTCCTCGTCGCCTCGCTCGCCTGGGGATTTTTAGGCCAACAGGTTTACGTTCAGACGCGCCACACCCAGCCGCCGGGGTGGGACACGTTTCTGTTCGGCCAGCTGGAACACCTGACGCTGCGCGACGCGATGGCGTCGGTCTTCCTGTGCGCCGCGGTGCTGCTGGTGCTGGTGGCGATGGGCAAGGAGCTGCTGGCCTACTGCTACGACCCCACGCTGGCCGAGACGGGCGGCGTCCGCGGATCGGTCGTGCATTACGTGCTGATGATCCTGATCGCGATCACGATGATCATCGGCATGCGCATCACCGGCAGCGTGCTGGTGCCGGCGCTGCTGGTCCTGCCCGGCGCCGCAGCGGTGCGACTGACCCGTGGCCTGCGACCGGCGTTCGCGACGTCGCTGGTGTTCGGCGTCGTCGGCACGGGGTTGGGCCTGGCCGCCGCGGCCTACTGGCGCAGCTTACCCGCGGGGCCGTCGATCGTGCTGGCGCTGTTTGCGATGTTTCTGGTGACGCTGGCGATTCCGCGGCGGGCGTAGAGACCGAGGAGATTCACGGGCACTCCGACCGTGGCATGGGCGTCTCGCCCATGCGTGTAGATTGGAACGAGTAATACGATTTGTTGCCGGCGGCGCTGAACGAGCCGCTAAACCAAATCCGATCGCTGGCCTCAAGACGTGCATGGGCGAGACGCCCATGCCACGGTAAAGGCGACCGCGAGCTTAGTCGTGATGCCCACGCCGGATAACTTTGTTCGCGGCATCAATCGCTAATCGAACTTCGGCCTGCGATCCCCCGGCGCGCCCCCGTCGTCGTACCACCGGCCCGATTTCAACGTGATCTTCTTCAGCCCCGCCGAGGCACATGCCAGCAGGATCTGCTGCTGCAAACCCGCGAGCAGCAGCTGCTTCAGGTCGTACAAATGGCTCGACGTGTCGACCAGCACCACTAGCGTGCCGCGGGACAAACTCTCCAGCGAACAATGCTCGTTCAACGACGGCGGCACCAGCTTCCCCCAACAGTCCGCCACCTTCGCCAGCTTCGTCTGCCGCTTCTGAACCGATTCCTTGAAAAACGCCACCATCTCCGGCCCCAGCGGATCGATCGGCTTGCGCTCCCGATGCTTCACGCGCGCCAGCCGCCGCAGCGTGGCGTCGAGGTGTTGTTGGGGGTTGAGGGGCATGGCGGGTGTCAGGCGCGCGGAACGAACTATCATTATGCGACTTCGACAAATGCCGCGGATGTCGACGGCATTGGGACCGGCTGGCCTTCTTCGCGAAGGCCATCCAAGTGAAACTCGATCGCCTCGCGCATCTCGCGCTCGCACTCGTCTCGCGTGGCGCCCGTTGCCGCACAGCCGGGCAGATCGGGCGAATAGGCGGAGAAGCCGGACTGCGTGGGTTCGATGACGATCAGGTACTTCATTTGATCCCTGCCTGCTTCAGAATGCTGTTCAGCGTGCCCGGCGCGAGGTCGTCGTTCGGCTTGCGGGGCACAGTAACAACACCACGTCGCTCGGCATGATTGAACTGACGATAGCTTCCACGCGTGCGGACGTGTCGCCAGCCGTCACGCTCGATCAGCCGGGTCACGTCGCGGACCTTCATCGACGGCTTTCTATCATCAGCACACGCCGTGTATTGAATACATTCGCTGTCACGAGGTGCCGCGCCGCAATGGGTCACCAGTTATGGCACCGATCATATCACGATTTTGACGGATACTGCTTAGCGAATCGCCAAGCCTCGAAAACTGGCATCAGCACGAAGATCAGCGGCGCGAAGCCAAACAAGAGCGTGAGACTGGTGTTCGACTGTAGCGGGAGAAAAAACGCGACCAGGCCAATGAGCATCAGCGGGATCGACCACACGACCAGCCGCTTTCCACCAAACCGGTTGATGGCCACCCACGCGTCATCGGATTGGAACGATTGGGGAAATCGAACCCCGTAGAACGCGTTCCGACCAACATGCCCCCGCACCAGCGGGATGGCCAGCGCGATGCACAACAACCCTACCACCGTCCAACTGATGCCAATCGTGATCGCAATGGGGTCCATAACGCCACCTTACTGCAAGTTCACCGGCATAATCACATACAGGAAATTCGGCCCACCCTTGAGCAACCCCGGCCGATTCGCGGCAGTCAGGTCCAGCGTGATGTCGTCGCTGTCGACGACGCGCAGCGCCTCGGTCAGGAACGTGGGGTTGAAGCCGATCTCCACGTCGGTGCCTTCGAACTTGCAGGGGAAGTTGACGGTGGCCTCACCGCTTTCTGGGCTGCGGCTGGTCAGCACCAGGCCCTTCTTGTTGAACGCCATGCGGACGCCCTTACTCTCCTCCGTCGTCAGCAACGCGGCTCGGCGGATGGCGGACAGGAAGTCGGCGGTGCCGGCGCTCATCTGCTTGTCCGTGTCCTTCGGAATCACGTCCTCGTACGGCGGGAACTGGCCTTCCACCAGATTGCTCGTCAGCGTGGCGCTGGTGGTGTGGAAGATCACCTGGTTCTCGCGCATCTGGAAGCCCACGGCCTCCTCCGGGTCGTCGATCAGCTTGTCGATCAGGTTCAACGCCTTGGCGGGAATGATCGCGCTGGCGCCTTCCTTCGGCAACTTGTCTTCAACCAGATCGCCCTTGGCCATGGCCAGACGGCGGCCATCGGTGCTCACCAGACTGATTTTCTTGCCCTTAGCCACCACCAGCACGCCGTTGAACGCGTAGCGCGTGCTTTCCTTAGCCGCAGCGAACAGGGTTTGGCCGATCAGCTGCTTCAGCGCGCCACCGAGGATGGTGAAGTCGGCCTCGCCTTCAAAGTCGGGCACGGGCGGGAACTCGGAGGCCTTCTGGGTGAAGATCTTGAAGTGCGAGTCCTGCCCGCGAATGCTGGCGTTGGCGCCACCGTCGCCGAGCTCGATTGCGAGGGTGTCGTCGATGCTCTCGCGGACGATGTCGCGCAGCTTGTCGGCCGGCAGGAGGATTTCGCCGGGCTCGTCGACCTGCACCTGGGCGTCGGTGTACCGGATGGCCACCTCGAGATCGGTCGCGGCGACGGTGAGCGTGTTGTTCTCAGCCGTCAGCTTCAGGCACTGCAGCACCGGCTTGGGCGTCCGCGATGCCACGACGTTGCCGGCGACACTGATCGCCTCCAGGAAGGCGCCTCGATTGCAAATCACTTTCATCGCACAGACCTTTCGCGTTCTCTTTTCCGGCTCGCTTGGACGCCCCGAAAGGGGGTCCTGAACTGAGATGGGTACTCTACCCGTACTCTTTATCTGTATAAAGTAACTTCATAGAAGCAGTAGTGATGATGCCTGGCGCAATGTGGATAAGTTCCGGGCGAAACAGCTAAGTTGATGCAGGCGTTGAAGTTGAAAGATGTATTATCGGACATAGGTCGTGGACAACCTGTTCGGTTAACTGTCGCGCCATTTGAGCTCGCTTGGCACCTTGGCAATCGCGCGGGCGACGATGGGCTGGCGCATGTTGCCGATAGTCTCGTGGCGCATCATGCTGGCGTCGGAACTTCTCAACTTATCCACCCCTTACCCAGACGCCCTGTGCAAGCAGGTTGCCGACAGCGTGCCGGGATGAAAACGATGATCCATTCGACACCGGACTTGCCGCTTCAGTGGCAAGTATTTTTAGCGCCGAATCGTCCGTCCTTTGAACGATGACGAGGTACGTCCGTCGTCCCCCACCTTGTATCACATGATGCCCCTTCCCCTGCGTTATCTCTGGGCCTTCCCCACAACCGCGATCGGTTTGATGCTGACGATCATCGCGCTGGCCACCGGTGGCCGCGCGAAGCGGCACACGGGCGTGCTGGAAGTGCATGGCGGTTGCCTGACGTTTCTACTGCACCGTTGCACGATGCTGCCCTACGGCGCAGCCGCCATGACGCTGGGCCATGTCGTCCTGGCGCGGGACGAGGCCTGTCTGACCGCCACGCGGGTCCACGAGCGCGTCCACGTTCGCCAGGCCGAGCGGTGGGGGCCGTTGTTCATGCCGGCATACGCGATCGCATCCCTCGTTGCCAAATTGAGAGGTGGCGACGCCTACCGCGACAACGTGTTCGAGATGGAAGCCTTCGGCGATACCTGATCCGGCGTTGATCGTTATTGCGCAGTCCACCGCACGCCCGGTTACAACCCCGTCCATGATCGTCGATTGCCACGTCCACATGTCGGTCATGTCGCAAGCCAACGGGCTGATGTCCGATCGACTGTCCAAAAGCCTGCCGTTCCGGTTCATGGGATGGCGGCTGGGGCTCGACCCGGCGTCGCCCACGTTCGACGGCGACCTCGAAACGGTGCTCCTGCGGCAGATCGACGGCGCGCCCGAGCTGGACGCCGCGGTGATCCTCGCGTTCGACGCCGTGCACGATCACGACGGCAACATCGATTTGCCCAACACGCATTTGTACGCCAAAAACGACTTCGTGATGAACCTCACGAGCCGCCAGCCGAAGATGCTGTTCGGCGCTAGCATTCATCCGTACCGGCGCGACGCGGTCACCGAACTGGAGCGATGCGCCGCAGCGGGTTGCGTGCTGCTGAAGTGGTTGCCGATCGTGCAGAACTTCAACCCCGCCGACCCGAAGTGCGAGCCGTTCTACGAAGCGCTGGCGGCGTTGAAGGTGCCGCTGCTGTGCCACACGGGTGGCGAGCAGTCGCTGCCGAACCTGGATAAGAACGTTGCCGACCCGGCATTGCTGCTGCCGGCGCTGAAGCGGGGCGTCACGGTCATCATGGCCCACTGCGGCACGCGATCGACGCTGCGCGAGACGGATTATCTGCCCACCTTCACCCGCCTGGCCAAGGAATACGAACACTGCTACGGCGACACCGCTGCCCTAAGCCTGCCGACCCGCTCGTACGCCTACCGCGCCATCCTGAACGACCCGCAACTGCGCGAAAAGATCATCCACGGCAGCGACTGGCCCATCCTGCCCGTGCCGCCCCTGATGCAGATCGGCGTCGGTAAGTCCTTCCGCCTCTGGCGCGACCGCAACTGGATCCGCCGCGACATGGCGATCAAACGCGCGTTAGGCTTCGACGACGCCTACTGGCATCGCGCGGCGAAGGTGCTGCGATTGGCGGATTCGAAAAAGGATTAACCGCGAAGACGCGAAGGACGCGGAGAAAGAAGGAGAGACAAGCAATTACGTTTCTTCTCCCTCTGTCTCCGCGTCCTCCGCGTCTCCGCGGTTCGCATTTCTGATCATCGCCGATGTGTAAGCGCCGGCATGCCCATATCAGCGCGGATTTGGTTCGCGGCCGACCAAAGTTGCGGTTCCTCTTCCAACAGCTTCACCACACTGGTCGTGGAGACGCCAAGGTTGACCGCGACCGCGGTGGGGTTGCCGCCGGTGGCTTTCAGCAGGTCCAGCACCAGGCCGGCGACGGCGGCGTACAGCGGGTGGCGGTAGGAGATCTCGATGCGCGTCTGCCGTCGCACCTGAAGGAAATAGTCCGGCGGCTCGAAGGTCAGCAAATCGATCGCTTCGCGCAGCTCGATCGCCAGCTTCAACCGCAGCCGCCGAACTGCCCGCATCTTGTTCTCCAGCTGCGAGCGTGATTCGGTGGCCGTGCTGGCGATGCCGGTGGGCAAGTGCGTGAGGCGGATCGCGTTGCTCGTCTTATTCCGCTTCTGCCCGCCCGGCCCACTGCCGCGCGCGATGTCGAACCGACAGTCTTTCAACAGGACGTCGTCGGAGAGCAGACGGGTTGAGGCGGTCGATTCCACGGCAGATTGTAGCCCGCGATCGGTCGAGGAGAGTTGAACCGCCATGGACGCCAAGAGGAATTGTTGTCGTTCGTCATCCTGAGGTACTCCGAAGGATCTCCCCCTGTATTCGCTTCGTGAAGGAAGAGATCCTTCGGAGTACCTCAGGATGACGGCTTACTGCGTAGCGCTGGCTCTACTTTCTTCCTTGGGGTGCTTGGCGTCCTCGGCGGTTCAACCTCCTACTTCCGCAGTTTCGCCAGCGCCCGCATCACTGAAGCATCCGTCAGCTCCGCGGTAACCTCCGCGATTGGCACCCAGCGATACGCCGTCGCGTCCGACCCTGCGACGGCCGACAGATCGGTGGCGCGGAACAGGTAACGCACATCGAAATGCTCGTGCAGCGGCTCGGTCTTGCGTGCGGGAATAGGGTGGATATCCACATCGAAAACGCCTGATTTCTCGGCCGTTAATGAAGTTATCCCCACTTCCTCCACAACCTCTCGTGCGGCGGTGGCGGCCAGGTCGGCATCGGCCGGTTCCGCGTGCCCGCCCGGTTGCAGCCAGCGGTGCAGCTTCGAATGGTGGATCAGCAGCAGTGAATTGCCATCCGGCGACAGGATGAACGCGCTAGCGGTGAAGTGGCCGGGCTCAAAGTGCGACCGCGAGAATGGATCGCCAGGCACTTGCGCCAGTTCGATCATGCGCGATCGGTGCGACGCCTCGGCGTTGTCGTACGGGTGAAACGCGTTCAACGACTCGATCAGCAATGCGCGGCGGTCCATGCCGGGCGATCATGTCGACCGCGCGGGCGTTGTCCACCCCCCGAGACCGCAGATTGCCCCTTACGCGATTGTCCGCCGCCGCCCCACAATGCCGCGGGGCCAACTTTCAGGAAACAAATCGACATGACGACCGACACTGCCCCCGCCGAGCCGAAAGATGCTCACGAGAAGGAAGAAGCGAAGGAGCGCAGCTCGCCGAGCGGCAAGATCGTCTACCTGGCCATCGAGCGCGAGGCGAAGGAGGAACTGTCGCGGCCGTCGGTCGGGCTGTTCTGGTCGGGGCTGGCCGCGGGGCTGTCGATGGCGTTTTCCGTCATCGGTGAAGCGGTGCTGCGCGAGCACCTGCCCGAGGCCGCGTGGACGTCGCTGGTGGCCGAACTGGGGTACAGCATCGGGTTCCTGATCGTCATCCTGGGCCGGCAGCAGCTGTTTACCGAGAACACGCTGACGCCCGTGCTGCCGTTGCTGCGCAATCGTGACCGCGCGACGTTCATGAATGTGGCGCGGCTGTGGGCGACGGTGCTGATTGCCAACCTGCTCGGCGCGATGATCATCGCGCTGGTGCTGGTGAAGACGAACGCCCTGGCGCAACCGGTGGTCGAACGGCTGCTGCAGATTGGCCATTCGTCGATCTCGCACGGGTTCGGCACGGTATTGCTGCGCGGCATTTTCGCCGGCTGGCTGATCGCGCTGCTGGTCTGGATGATGCCGGCCGCCGAGGCGGCGCGGTTCTTCTTGATTATCGTGATTGCATGGATGGTGGGCATCGGCGAGTTCAGTCACGTGATCGCGGGCGCGGTCGACATCTTCGCGCTCGCCTGGGCCGGGGAAAAGTCGTGGGCGATCGCGTTTGGCGGCTTCGTGCTGCCGGCGCTCATCGGCAACATCATCGGGGGCGTGGCGCTGGTGGCGGGGCTGAACTATGCCCAGGTGTCGCCGGGCAGCGATCTGCGGTCGACGCGCTGACGGCCGGTTCGTGGTGGGGCGGGCGCGAACGGTCCACGTCGCGCGATATTGCGCGGCCACCTGCTATGCTACTGCGTTTCTTCGCTTGTCCGAGCGATGGCGCGCCGCTCGGCGGTCGCGCTGCCCGCGTGTCTGCCTTTGTCCCTGGAGCCGGCTCATGCATCGTGGAGTGATGTTTCAATACTTCGAGTGGAACTGTCCCGCCGACGGTTCCCTGTGGCGGCAGTTGGCCGAGCGGGCGCAGGAGATCAAGAACCTCGGCACCACCGCCGTCTGGATGCCGCCGGCGTACAAGTCGATGGATGGTGACCACGACACCGGCTACGCGCCCTACGACCTGTACGATTTGGGCGAGTTCGACCAGAAGGGGAGCGTGCGCACGAAGTACGGCACGAAGGACGAGTTCATCACCGCCGTGAAGGCCGTGAAGGACGCCGGCATGGTCGCTTATGCCGACATCGTGCTGAACCACCGCATGGGCGGCGACGAGCTGGAAGACGTGGTGGTCGAGGAGGTCGCCTGTCACGATCGCAACCAGACGGTCGGCGGCACGCGCACGATCCGCACCTGGTCCAAGTTCACCTTCCCCGGCCGCGGCGACACGTACTCGCCGTTCAAGTGGGATCGCCAGCACTTCACCGCCTTCGGCGCCAACGCCGACGAGCCGCACGAGTCGGGGAAGATCTACCGCGTGACGGGCAAGAACTTCTCCGGCGAGGTCTGCTTCGAGAACGGCAACTTCGACTACCTGATGGGCAGCGACGTCGACTGCTATCATCCCGACGTGAAGGCCGAGCTGGACCGCTGGGCCGCGTGGCTTGTCGAAACGACCGGCGTCGATGGTTTCCGGCTGGACGCGGTGAAGCACATCCCCGCGCCGTTCTTCAAGGAATGGCTCTCGAACGTGCGCGCCCACTTCAGTGGCCGCGAGTTCTTCGCCGTCGGCGAATACTGGACCGGCAGCTTAACGGAGGTAGAAGGGTACCTGGCCGCGGTGGACGGCGCGATGCGCCTGTTCGACGTGCCGCTGCACTACAAGTTCCACGAGGCATCGCAGGCGGGCGCCAGTTTCGACATCTCGAAAATATTCGACGGCACGCTGGTGCAGGCCAACCCGCTGATGGCCGTCACGTTCGTCGACAACCACGACAGCCAACCGGGCCAGGCGCTGGAAAGCTGGATTGACGATTGGTTCAAGCCGATCGCCTACGCGCTGATCCTGCTGCGCAAGGACGGCTATCCCTGCGTCTTCTACGGCGACTACTTCGGCAGCAGCGGTGACCCCAACGGTAACCACCCGCTCACCAGCCACCGCAAGCTGATCGACGACATGCTGCAGGCCCGCGCCAAGCAGGCCTACGGCGAGCAGCACGACTACTTCGACCATCCTACCTGCATCGCCTGGGCTTGGACCGGCGACGCCGACCATCCCGGTGGCCTCGTCGTCGTCCTGAGCGTCGGCGACGCCGGCTCGAAGCACATCACCACGCCGTACCCCAAAACCACCTACCGCGACCTCACCGGCCGCGATCACGAACCCGTCACCACCGACGAGAACGGCGCCGCCGACTTCCGCAGCCCCCCCGGCGGCGTGAGCATCTGGTGCGCGTGCTGATCGCGGTGGGGAGGTGCCGTGCCGACGCGCAGTACTCTTCTGTAGGACAGGCATTCCTGCCTGTCTCTCAGGGCGTCCGCTTCTCCCCCCCCGTATTCTCTCTTCTGTGGCACAGGCAATCTTGAGCAACAACATACTTGACGCAAACGTCCGGTCCCCTCTCCCGCGTACTCGCCCCTGAGGGCTAGGGTGGGGGCCTTCCTGGCGACTCCGAACGGGTAGACACCCACCCTATCCCTCCCCCGGCGTACCGGGAGAGGGGACCAGACCGCAGGGGTGCGTCAAGTATGTGAATGCCCAATCTTGAGCAACAACATACTTGACACACACCGTGCCCGCGCGTTCCTCCGGTCCCCTCTCCCGGTACTCCGGGGGAGGGTTAGGGTGGGGGCGCGCGAGCGCCAACACGTTCCAGATCGTACGAGTGGCCCCCTCCCTAGCCCTCCCCCGCGAGTACGCGGGAGAGGGGACCAGACGGCATCCACGGCGATATTACGTCGCTCGTAACGATCTACTTCCCGCCCGCCTGCTCCTCTGCAAGCGCCCGCTGCTTCACCAGCACCTGTTCCGGCTGATCGACCGGCGCGACGCAGCTCGAGAACGCGGCCAGCAGTTCCTGGGCCTGTTCGAGCGAGTTATCGCTTGGCATCGTCTCGGCGATCTGCGCCGCCCGTGCCTGCAACTGCTGGAACTGCGACGGGCTGGCGACCGGGGGCCGGCGGTACTGTTGGGCGGCGGCGGGGAGGCGCGCGGTCTCCTTCTTCGTCCACTCGACGCGGCTCTTGAGCGTCGGGTGGTCGCTGGCCAGCTCGGGCGTGGTGTCATAGCCCAGGTCGATCATGCGTTGGAAGAAGTCGGCGAAGTGCTGCGGGTCCCAGCCGGCGCGTACGTAGAACTTGAAGCCGTACTCGTCGGCCTCGCGCTCGTCGGTGCGCGTAAAACCCTTGCCGATGAACTGGCCCGCCAGCAAACCCAGCCCCGCGCCGGCGGCGCCGTAGGTGGCGGCGCCCTTGGCCTCGTCCTGCGAGTATCCGATGGCCGCCCCCGCGGCGCCCGCGGCGGCGGCGCCACCGAGGATCGCGTACTGCCGGTTCATTCCCTGCTGCACGTGTCGCGCATAGACATGTGCGTACTCGTGCGCCACCACGGCCGCCAGCTCGTCCTCCGTCTTGCACTGGCGGAAGAGCGCGGTGTAGATGTACATGTGGTTACCGCCGGTCGTGAACGCGTTGAGCGTCTTGCTGTTGACGAAGTGGAAGCGCATGTCCTTCGAGAACATCCAGGCGTTGTCGCCACCCTTGCGGTGCGCGTCGGGCGCGTCGCCGTCGCCCATCTGCCGCGCCGCCTCGATCACGCGATCACCGACCGCCTGCAGGTAGTTGGCCAGCGCCGGATCCTCGACCACCGCTGGCTGCAATTGATTGTGAACGTTGGCGGCCTGGCTGATCACCTGGCGATCGGTGGCGCATCCCGTGGCCACAGACAATCCACAAATGATTAACATCGCGCGCAACGCGCGGTGAAAGTACGTGGTCATCGTCGTCCTCTCCTGTTCGAAACCGGACGACGCCGCGCGACGATCATTACATGTCGTTGCGCCGGCGTCACACTGGCGAATCTACATGACACAGGCAATCGTAGGAAGGCGCAGAACGAAGCGGCGTGCCACTCCCCTACTTCATCTAAGACACGTGCTCTAGCGGCACGTTGGCGGTCTGGAGAAGCTGCGCAAGCCGCGGAGTAAGACAGCAACTTCGCCGGGGTGCGCAGTGTGACGCTCGCGGAGTGCAGCAGTCCAGAATCAACGGTTTTCGTGGCGAAAATCGTGCTTTTATAGCGGGCTGGTGCGCTGAAAATGCTGCGCCTCCCACACGTTTCTGCGCTCATTGAAGTGGCCAATGTGGCAGCGCGAATTTTTTTCCGCGCGCGGTCGTTTGTCACCTAGCGTTTCGAACGTTCGGTAATACAGCACGTTTAGGCGCGCACGCTTCCTTACGACAGTCTGGCTGCCACGCGTGTCGCAGCGACATGCGTGATGAACGTCACCCTCATCGTCCGATGCAGGGTTCACGAGGCACGGTTGGCGACGCGGGAACGGTCCCGCACCCAGCGCGACCTCTGGCGATCGAAGGAGATCGTCGCACGAGGAAAGTGGAGAAACGGAAAATGACTTATTGCCAGACCAATCACAGCCTGACCGAGACCGCCGATCGGTTTGAACAGGAACAGATGTTTGAGGAGGACGTGCGAGCCGTCCTGACGATGCTTCGCCCCAACCGCCGCGAGCGGTTGATGGGGTGGCAGGAGCATCGCACGGGTGGCGCGCACTTCCGGGCGACCGTCTCCTGGTCACCGGAGTTCGCCGACGAGTCCGTCGACGAGCGCTTCACGGTGCCGCGGATGGTGGACGTGCTGGAGGCGGTGCTGATCGGCTCGGTGCGATCGGAGCTCGAGCTGCCGTTGCACGAGGAGTTCGATTTATATCGCGGCGTGGTGCGCGAGCTGTACAAGCGCGTGAACGACACGCAGTCGTGTTACGAGTGAGGTTATGAAGCACTGGCCACTGAAGTGGCCAGCGCGGCGCAACTGCTCGAACGTCCTCTCGTGAGTCCCGTCGTCCAACCGATAGTAGGAAGAGATGAAACGCGTGACACCCGTGATCGCCAAGACGTCGTCCAGCCGAACGAACCGCCTGCGCGCCAAGCGGCGCACGAAGGCGGACCGCGCCGCGGTCGCATCGCTGGTGGAGCTGCTCAAGCGTGGCGCCGACGTCCGCCAGCGCAAGGCCCGCCGCACGCGTGCCGCCATTAAGGTGCGCTCGTACGAGAACGACCTGAAGCTGGAGGTCGCGATCGAGCGGTTGATCGACGATTTGTACCTCATGCCCCTGGCGCCAGATGACCTGTCGGTTGCGTCGTTGATTTGATGTAAGGACAGGTGCCGATCCTCCCCCCGTTTAGCCGCGGGCTTGCCCGGGCGTGTTCTACGATTGAATCGCGGGCAAGCCCGTGGCTAAACGGGGGAGGACGCGCACCGGTCGACGGATAACCGATCCGATCGACCCAAAGGCGTAGGGTTTTACGACTTTTTAGCCCGAATTCCCCGAAAGCGAACAAAGTCATAGACTTAGGCGTACGATACTGTATAGTGTCCGTCGACAACTGACCCGCCTCGATCCACACGACTCCCTGCCATACGCAGCCCGTTTGATCAGCCCAGTTGTAGCGCATTGGTTGGCTTTTCTCGGCAGGTTGCCGTGGCCCTCTTGGTGCGCAGTCCTCACCAAGTAGGAATTGCCATGCAGTTTGCCGATCTTCGGCTCGCCGAGCCGATTCTCCGTTCCCTCGTTTCCGAAAATTACCTGACCGCCACGCCTGTTCAGGCTGGTGCCATTCCCCCGGCGCTCGAAGGCCGTGACGTGCTGGGCTGTGCCCAGACCGGCACGGGCAAGACGGCCGCGTTCGCGCTGCCGACGTTGCACCGCCTGTCGACCACCCCGCGGGCCAACCCGGCTTCGAAGGGGGCCCGTTGCCTCGTGCTCTCGCCCACGCGTGAGCTCGCGACGCAGATCGCCGACGGCTTCCGTGCTTACGGAAAGAACCTTCAGCTGCGCCACACCGTGATCTTCGGTGGCGTCGGCCAGTACCCGCAGGTGGACGCGCTGCGTCGCGGCGTCGACATCATCGTCGCCACGCCGGGGCGTCTCATGGACCTGATGAACCAGGGCTATGTCGATTTGCGCTCGATCGAAGTCTTCGTCCTGGATGAGGCCGATCGCATGCTGGACATGGGCTTTATCGCCGACATCCGCCGCATCGTGGCCAAGCTGCCGCAGAACAAGCAGACGTTGCTGTTCAGCGCGACCATGCCGACCGAGATCCGCCGCCTGGCCGATTCCTTAATGAAGGACCCGGCCACGGTTCAGATCGCCCCGGTCGCCCACACGGTCGATTTGATCGAGCAGTCGGTCTATCACGTGGATAAGAAGAACAAGCCGCAGCTGCTGGCCCACCTGGTCAACGAGCTGCCGATGAGCCGGGCAATCGTGTTCACCCGCACGAAGCACGGGGCCGACCGCGTGGTGACCCACCTGAACAAGGCGGGCATCAAGGCCGAAGCGATCCACGGCAACAAGAGCCAGAACGCGCGTCAGCGGGCGCTGGCGGGCTTCAAGGTCGGCAAGACGCCGGTCCTGGTCGCCACCGACATCGCCAGCCGTGGCATCGATGTGGACGACGTATCGCACGTGGTGAATTACGATTTGACGCACGAGCCCGAGACGTACGTGCACCGCATCGGCCGAACCGGCCGTAACGGTGCCAAGGGCGCCGCCGTCAGCTTCTGCGACGCCGAAGAGCGTTCGAACCTTCGCGGGATTGAACGGCTGATCCGCAAGCAGATTCCCGTGAAGAACGATCACCCGACCTACACCGCCGTGGTGCAGGTGCAGCATGAACGCAGCGAGCGCGACGAGCGCCCAGAGCGTTCGGACCGCGACCGTGGTGGTGACCGTGGTCACCGCTCGTTCGGCGGTAGCGATCGCCGGCAGGCGTCGTCGCGCGAGGGTGAGGGGAACGGCTTCGGTGGCAACCGGTCGCAACCGGCCGCCCCGCGTAACCATGCTCCGATCCCCCAGCGGCCGCCGCACAGCCATGCTCCGCGGAACGTGGCTACGCCCAAGTTTACCAGCGGTCGCCCCGCGGCCGGTGGTGGCGCCGGTGCCCAACGCACGGGTCAGCAGAAGCGCTTCGGCGCCGCTGCGGGTCCTAAGCGTTCGGGTGGCTTTGCGAAACGTGCCGCACGTTAAGCTACAACGCCGTATCTGACATCATTTTAGTAGACGCCCCGTGCCACTCGCACGGGGCGTTCTTGTTTGTCGCTCGCGGTTTCCTGACCAGAGGTTCCTCGGTTACAGCAGATCGTGGTCCGCGAAACCGCAAGCGAGCAACGGAATGAACTTGTCTCTCATTATAACCGATGTAATAATGACCAGAGGAGTCTAACCATGGCTATTACCGTCAAACTCACCACCGTCGGCAACTCGACCGGAATCGTCCTGCCGAAGGAACTGCTGGAAAAGCTCCGCGTGCAGAAGGGCGACACGCTGCACGTTCTGGAGACCCCCAACGGCATCGAACTGACCAGTTTCGACCCTGAGTTCGCCCGTCAGATGGACGTGGCGGAAAAGGTGATGCGGCGGCGGCGGAACCTTCTCAAGAAACTGGCGGAGTAGGCCATGGACGACCCAATCTGGATCAGTCAGGAATTGGCTTTGGCCATTCACAAGAGACAGCTCGCCGAGCATGGTGGGCTGGACGGTGTGCGCGACCTGGGCCTGCTGCAGTCCGCCATCGCGCGGCCGCGCCACCTGTTCGCTTACAACGACCCGACGCCCGAGCTACCTGCGCTGGCTGCGTCGTATGCGTTTGGCATTGCGCGCAACCACCCGTTCATCGACGGCAACAAGCGCACGGCCGCGGTCGTGTGCGAAACGTTCTTGGAGTTGAACGGGTTGCAGATCGAGGCAACGGACTTGGAGATGTATCCCGTCTTCCTCGACCTGGCCGCCGGTACCGTAAGTGAGGAACAACTGACCGCTTGGCTCGTCGCTCATGTGCGCCGCACGGACGTGGAGTAACCCTACATAGCGGTGGGCTTGCCCACCGTCTTCCGTCGCGCATTATGAATCTGTGGTTCGGACGGTTTCCCCCCGGCAAGCCGGGGGCAAAGTGAAGAAGCTTCAGTCCAACGACCGTCCGAACCTTTCACGCGTCGTGAAACTTCAATCGTCTCGTTTCTTCCGCCCGAAGAACACCCTAAAGTAAGTCGCATGGCCAAGCTGTCGTTCAACATCGATCCGGTCATTGAGGGCAAGGCCCGCTTAACCGACGCGCAAGCGCTGGAGCTGCACCACAACGCGTCGCTGCACGATTTGGGCCAATGGGCCCATGCGACCGCGCTTCGGATGCATCCGGAGGATTACCGCACGTACGTGATTGACCGGAACATCAACTACACGAACGTCTGCACTGCCAAGTGCACGTTCTGCGCGTTCCGCCGCGACCACGACGACAGCGATGCCTACACACTCTCGTTCGACACCATCGGCGAGAAGATCAAAGAACTAGTCGCGATCAACGGCACGCAGATCCTCATGCAAGGCGGCATGAACGACCGCCTGCCGATCGAGTGGTACGAGGAGTTGCTGCGCTACATCAAGACGAACTTCCCGACCGTTCACATTCACGCGTTCAGCCCGCCGGAGTTTGTGGAGTTCGAACGGTTCTTCGGCCTGGACGTGCGCGACATCATCCGCCGCTTCAAGGCCGCGGGACTCGCGACGATTCCGGGTGGCGGCGGTGAGATCTTCAATCCGCGCGTCCGGCGGCGCATCGGCATTGGCAAGTGCTCTGGTGACGACTGGCTGCGCGTGATGCGCGTGGCACACGAGGAAGGCCTGAACACCAGCGCCACGATGCTCATCGGCCACATCGAGTTCGCCCGCGAGCGCGTCGAGCACATGGCCGCGCTGCGCGACATGCAGGACTACGCGCTATATAGCCGTCGGCTTGCCGGTGGTCTTCGTGGCGTTCCAAAGCAAGACCACCGGCAAGCCGGCGGCTATGTGCAGGTGATCGATGCCATCCGACAGCGCTGGCCCGGCGTGTTCGCATCATCACAACTGACCCCGGAGAACGGACGACTGGCCAACGCCGGCTCCTACACCGCCTTCATCCACTGGCCGTTCCAGCGCGAGAACACCCCGCTCGGCCGCGCGAAGGAATGGACCGAGGCAGCCTACGGTCCGTTCGACGAAAGCACGAACGACGACGTCCTGCGCGGCCGCGTCGTGCGCATGGCCGGGGCGGACGAATACCTGCGCACGCTGGCGATCGCCCGGCTGTACCTCGACAACTTCCCGTCGCTGCAAAGCAGTTGGGTAACGATGGGCCCGAAGATCGGGCAGCTGGCGCTCTTCTTCGGCGCCAACGACATGGGCAGCGTAATGATGGAGGAAAACGTCGTCAGCGCCGCCGGCACGACCTACCGCCTGGAGGCGCGCGAGATCTGCCGTCTCATCCGCGACGCCGGCTGGGTGCCCGCCCAGCGCGACCAGTACTACCACGTGCTGGCCCGCCACGATGGGCCGGATTCCCCCGACCTCCAACCACGGCCAGACGTGCCGACGCGCAACGTGCGCAAGATCGACAACCAGTTCATCGGCGCCGCGCCGGGGCTGGACGACGGCGCCGATCGCAGCGTGAAGCTTCAGCTGCCGATTCTGGGTGAAGCGGCGCGATAACGCGTCGGGTCCGGTCCCTCTCCCATGTACTCATGGGAGAGGCTAGGTGAGGGTGATTTCGAACTGCTGATGACTCTCGTAAGAACAAAATCACCCTCACCTAGCCTCTCCCGGAGTACCGGGAGAGGGACCGGAAGAGCCTCGTCCGGCTGAACAACACGTTCCAAGGAAGACCAAGGGGGTCGCAGTCGCAGAGCGGACGTGCGGCGGCTCCTCGTCCGCGTCTATTCCATCATCGCCCACCCGAATATTTTCCCCGCGCACGTCGCCAAACACGGGGCATAATGAGTGAATCGACGGCGCGCGACCACGCCGCCCGCAACCTGCCCGACTCCTCGATCCAACGAAGGAGGCGACCGACAACCCACCACAATCGCACGGCGACGCCGTGGCACCGGAACGTGATTCTCCGTCAACGCGGTCTGCACCCTTGCCCCCACACCCCTGGAGGTTGACATGAGTCGCTCGCTGTACGCCCACCCGGTCTTTCGTCTCATCATCGATCACAATCCGTTCTTCCTGCTGAGCGCCGTCAGCATGCTGGTCGCGTGCCGTCTGTTGCTGGACGCGATGGCGCTGCTGCCGGGCGAGTTCGGCAAGCTGCTGATGCTGATCGCGACGCTGAACGTGTACGAGCTGCTGCTGATCGGCCTGGCGATGCTGCTGCTGTCGCGGCCGGCGTGCTTTCGGGACGTGCGCATCCTGCTGATCCTTGAGGCGCTGTTCCTCGTCGACGTGACGTTCCTCAACAGCGAGCTGTACTCGGCCAATTTAACGGCCGGCATCGCGACCAACGTCGCGCTGTTTGGGCTGGCGGCGCTGAAGGTCGGCGCGGTGCGGCGAATCGCCAACCTTGGTGATGGTCGCACGATCGCGTTCATCCTCGGCACGATCGCGCTGTTGCTGTTCATTCCGGGCGTGCTGGCGCATTGGGAGAAGGCCCAGGATGGCGCGATCACCGCGCGCACGCTGTATGGGTTCTGGTGGCTCGCCGGCGCGATCCCGGTCGCCGGGGCGTTCCTGCTGCCGCACGGTATTGCGCGGGGCGGTGACCCGTGGGACGTCGCGGTGCGGCTGGCGTTCGTCGGGCTTCCGTTCGTTTCGGTGATGGCGCACCTTTGCGGCGCCAGCTGGGTCTACGACACCGGCTTTACGGTCGCGAACATTGCCCCGGTGCTGCTGGGCGTGGCGGTCGCCGCGCCGCGCGTGCTGGGCCTCTCTTATGCTGAACCGGCGCGACTGCTGCTGCCGGTGCTGGCGATCATCTTGTCAGCGGCCACGATCAAATCAGGGGCGGGTGGCTGGATCGACCTGAACCGATTCTCGCCACTGCACTTTGCGACGGTGTCGGCCGGGCTGGTCTACCTGTGGCATGCCTGGGAATTTCGCCGGCCGGTCTTGGCGGCGATGGTGTGCGGCGCAGCGACCCTCTACCTGCTGAAGCGTCTGCCGCGCGACGTCTGGCGGGCGCTGGAGCAGTTTGTGCTCGACGTGATCAACGTTGCCGCCGGGCTATTGCCGCGCACCGCGATGCAGTGGGGCCTCGTGACGCTCTTCGGCGCATTCGCGCTGCTGGGGGTCGGTTTGGCCGTCAGCTTGAAAAAGCCACCAATGCAGCCGCAACCGGTGCCGGAAAAATAGGCGTTTTGCAGGGTCATTGGCACCTTGAGAATCGTGGGCGTCAGCCGATAAGAAGGCAGGACGCAGGCTGAAACCGATCTCAACCGAACTTCTTGCCCGTAAAAGAGATGGGCGCAGGTGCCGATGTGCTGGAAAGGTGGGGAAGGGTGGCTTGTCATCCCCCGCGCAACGGTTTAGAATTTGGGCATACTGCTCGCTGACACTGGTCGGCGGGCGCGGGTCGCCCGTGCGGATGGGTCCTGACCCGTAAGGTGTTGTGACTAACGCTGCCGGTGGACCGCTCGCAAGCGCCCAAGAGGCTTGGCGAGCGGATCGGCAGTGACGAGATCGTGGTTTACCGCGGAGTTCTCCCGTGCAGGTCCTTGTCTTCATCCTCACCCTGGCCGCCGTTGTTGCGGTGTTTCGAGTGATCGTGACGGCTTGGCCCGACGTTGCCCGCCGACTTGCGCAACTGCCCACCCTTGGGCTCCAGCGACTGCAAGTTTTCGCGAACACGCCCGTTGCACAGTCAAGGCCGCTGACCGTTCTGGCCAGCATTCGACCTTGTCGAGCTCCGCCCACACTCCGGCTACGGCCAGTCCGTCTCGATCGTTTTAGCGATTTACGCTGAAGCGGTCCGAGGTCGATGCTGCGCCGACCGAGCCGTCGTCACCCCACCTTTCCCCGATCCGCAAGAGACGTAACGTGCTGCGCGCAATGGCCATATGGGCCGCGCGCGAGCCCGATGGGGAATTGACATCATGGAATGGTTCATCGGTGGTTTGATCGGCGCGGTTCTTGGCGCCGGAGCGTTATTCGGGTTCCTGGTTTTCACGGCCAACAACATCGTCCGCCGGGCGAAGGAAGAATCGCAGCGCCTGAAGGACGCCGCCGTCCGCGAGGGTGAGACGCGTGCAAAGGAGACCGAACTCACCGCCCGTCAGGACGCGCTGAAGCGCAAGGAACAGTCGGAAAAGGAACTGGAGTCGGAACGCAACGAGCTGAAGGCCCTGGAACAACGGCTGACCAAGCGCGAGGACACGCTGGATCGCAAGCTCGATACGCTGTCGATGAAGGAGCGCAACCTCACCGATCTGGAAGGTCGCCTCGCCGGCCGCGAGAAGGTGCTGGTTCAGAAGGAGACCGACCTGACGACCGTGCTGAAAGAGCAGCGGGACCGGCTGTTGCAGATGACCGGCATGTCCCCCGAGCAGGCCCGCGAGATGCTGCTGCGGCGCATCGAGGACGAGTGCAAGCAGGAGGCCGGCGAGATCATCCAGAAGGCCACCGAGCACGCGCAGGAAGAGGCCAAGGAAAAGAGCCGGCAGATCATCATCCAAGCCATCCAGCGCTACGCCGCCGAGCAGACCAGCGACCACACGGTGAGCACGGTCGTCATTCCGTCCGACGACATGAAGGGCCGCGTGATCGGCCGCGAAGGGCGCAACATCCGCTCGTTCGAGAAGGCGACCGGCGTCGACGTGATCATCGACGACACGCCGGGCCTGGTGGTCGTCAGCTGCTTCGATCCCGTCCGTCGTGAGGTGGCGCGCATCAGCCTTGAAAAGCTGGTGCAGGATGGCCGCATTCACCCGGCCCGCATCGAGGAGATCGTCGCCAGCACCAACAAGGAGATGGACGACGAGCTGATCCGCATCGGCAAGGAAGCGGTGCAGGAAGCGAATTTGCCGAACATCGCCAAACCGATCATTCCCATGCTGGGCCGGCTGGGCTACCGCACGAGCTATGGGCAGAACGTGCTGAAGCATAGCCTCGAAGTGGCCTACCTCGCGCAGGTGATGGCCAGCGAGCTGGGCCTTGACGGCGTGCTCGCCCGCCGATGCGGGTTGCTGCACGACATTGGTAAAGCGATGGACCATGAAACCGAAGGCGGTCACCCGCAGATCGGCATGGAGTTTTTGCGCAAGTTCAACGAGAGCGAGGCCGTGCTGAACGCGACGATCGGCCACCACGGCGACGTGCCGGCGACCACGCCGTACACCCCGATCATCATGGCCGCCGACGCCATCAGCGCCAGCCGCCCGGGCGCGCGGCGCGAGTCGCTCGAGCGCTACATCAAGCGCCTGCAGGACCTGGAAGGCATTGCGCTCGAGTTCGAGGGCGTCCGGCAGGCCTACGCCATTCAGGCCGGCCGCGAGGTGCGCGTGATCGTCGACGCCAAGCTGGTCGACGACCGCGTGAGCGCCAAGCTCGCCCGCGACATCGCCAAGAAGATCGAGAGCGAGATGCAGTACCCCGGCGAGATCAAGGTCACGCTGATCCGCGAGCTGCGCAGCGTGGAGTACGCTCGGTGAGGCGCTAGCTACCAACGCATCCAAACATCTAAAGCGGGACAGGCAATCGCGTCTGTCCCGCTCTTTTTTGCTAAGGGAAAGCGTAGGCCAACCGCTCCGTCAGTGGCCCGTTCGTTGCTCTGCCATTGGATGGAGGCAACGCATGGTGCGCACGAAGAGCGGTGTGGATGAGATTCGTAGGATCGCCCGTGAAAAGTTTGGATTCGAATCGCTGCGACACGGGCAGGAAGACGTGATCAAGCTTGTTCTAGAAGGGCGGGACGTGCTGTCGATCATGCCGACCGGGTCGGGGAAGAGCGCCGTCTACCAGATCGCCGGGCTGTTGATCGATGGGCCGACGGTGGTCATCTCGCCGTTGATTGCGCTGCAGAAGGACCAAGTCGAGTCGATCGAAGAAAAGGACGTCGCCGAGGCGGCGGTCGTCAATTCCACCGTGCGCGTCGGCGAGCGCCGCGAGGCATTTGCGATGCTTCGCGAGGGGGAACTGGAATACCTCTTCCTGGCCCCCGAACAGCTGGCCAATCCCGACACCATGGCGCATCTGAAGGCCAACCCGCCATCGCTGTTGGTGGTGGACGAGGCGCACTGCGTGAGCGAATGGGGGCACGACTTCCGTCCTGAGTATGGCCGCATCGGCAAGTTGATCGAGGCGCTCGATCGGCGGCCGGTCATCCTCGCCTTAACCGCGACGGCGGCGCCGAACGTGCGCGAGCAGATCCTCGACCGGCTCGACATGCGCGACGCTCGCACGATCGTCTGGGGTTTTGATCGGCCGAATATTCATCTGTCCGTCGAGCATTGTCCGGATCTGGAGACGAAGCGGCGCATCGTTGCCGACCGCGTGAAGGACCTGCCCAAGCCGGGCCTCGTGTACGTCGGCACGCACGCGCACGCCGAGGAGATCGCCGAGGACCTGCGCAAGGAGAACATCGCTGTCGACGCGTACCACGGCGGACTGAAGAAGGCCGAGCGCGAGGCCGTGCAGGACCGCTACATGAACCGCGGCAGCCAGGTGATCGTCGCCACCAACGCGTTCGGCATGGGCGTGGACAAGGCTGACGTGCGTTTCGTGGTGCACTACGACGTGCCGGAATCGATCGACAGCTACTTCCAGGAGATCGGCCGCGCCGGTCGCGATGGTGAACCGGCGACGGCGATCCTGCTCTATCGCCCGGAAGACATCGGCAGCCGCAAGGGACAGACGGCCGGTGGGAAGCTTTCTGAAGACCAGGCGCAGCAGGTCGCCGACGCGATCGCCGCCAACGGAAAGAAGCCGATCGACCTCGAGCAACTGCACGAGCAGACCGACGTGCCCGCCTCCAAGGTGGAGGCGGCGGTGCACCGGTTGGAAGAGTTAGGCGTGGTAGCGATCGACGAGGACGGCGACGTCGCTGCCGCGGCGTCGAAAAAGAAACTCGAAGCCGCCGGTGAACAGGCTGCCGCGGCGCATGAAGCGCACCGACAGTATCGCCTGGGTCGCCTGGAGATCATGAAGGACTACGCCGAGACCGGCGAGTGCCGACGGCAGTACCTGCTGCGCTACTTCGGTGAAAACCTGCCCGAGCCGTGCGGCCACTGCGACAACTGCGAGGAAGGCGTGGTCGCCGAGCACCAACGACAGGCGGCGACGCACCCGTTCGGCATCAAGTCGCGCGTGCTGCACAAGAAGTGGGGCGAGGGCACCGTGATGCGCTACGAGGACGACAAGATCGTCATCCTGTTCGACAAAGAAGGCTACAAGAGCGTCGTCACGCAGTTTGTCATTGATAACGACCTGCTGAAGTCGCAGGGATGAACAGTCGCTGCCTGATGCCTGGTCGTCGGAGCGCCAAATGCACGCGTCGCCCAAAGATGCGAACTGCACGGCTGCTGCAGCCCCTAATGGCCCGCGGTTTGCGAGCTGTACCGCGGACATTTAACGGAGGTTCGAATGAACGAATTACGTACACTTCCCGAACGTGCCGGCGCAATCGGAATTGCTTTCCTCGTTTGGCTTTTCGGCGGTGGCTTGGGTCTGGCGCTTATCGTCTTCCTGGTCTTGAAGATGCTGTAGCACCGGCGAACGCAGCAAAGGCCAAGATCATTCTCCGCCCTCTCCCGAATCATCGAGGGGAGGGCCGCTGCTTTGGCATCCCCTCAACTGGCCCTGGCGAATTAACGCGACTTCGTGCAAGCAGGCTCTGCCGCATGGTAGGCTGTCGCGTGCATGGAGCCATCCGCAGCCGATCGAACTTGGGCCGACGCGTTGCGCCGTCGCCCGGCGGTGTTGGTGGCGGTCGCGCTCATGGCCGGCATCGCATGCCATGCAAGGCTGCCGCACCAGCCGTTGTTGTGGATCACGGCAACTCTCCTGTTCCTCGCGACAAGTTGGCGATGGGTGCGACAGCCCACGGCCGCTGCGCTGTTGCTCGCAGCGGTGTTTTCTGCCGGCGCGGCGCTCGCGCAGTTCCGCGCGTTCTACTGGACCATCTCTGACATCGCACTCTACACGTCGGAACAGCAGCGGCTGGCGCAATTGGAGCTGCGCATCATCGACCCGCCACGCATTCTCGTCGGCCCGCCGACCGCCATGCGGCCCATTCCACCGAAGCAGGTAACGCGGGCGCAGGTGCTTCGCGTGAAGACGTGGGACGGCTGGCGCGATACCACCGGCGGCGCGCTCGTGCAGATCGAGGAACCGCACCCGCGCCTGCACGTCGGCCAGACCGTCCGCGTGCTGGGCCGCCTGCAACGCCCAGCGCCGGCGGCCAATCCGGGGCAGTTCGATTGGGCCGACTACTACCGCCAGCAGCGCATCCTTACCTCCATCACCATCCCACGCGCCAGCAACATCGCGATTATCGATGAAGGATCGCCCTCGCTGCTCGACCGGTTGCGCGCCAGCGTGCGCGAACTGCTGGCCGCCGGTTTCACGCCGTCGCAGTCGATCGACCACGCGCTGCTGCGCGCGTTGCTCGTGGGCGACCCCGATCCGGAACTGCGTGACATCCAAGACCAATTCAAACGCACCGGCACCAGCCATCACCTGTCGATCAGCGGCCTGCACGTCGCCGTGCTCGGCGGGTTCGTCTTCCTGATCTGTCGGCTCGCGCGACTGCGCCCGCGCACGACGGCGACGGTCACGCTCGCGTTTGTCGTGCTCTACGGCATCGTCGCGCTGCCGTCGCCACCGGTGGTGCGGTCGGTGCTGCTGTGCGCGATGTTCGCCGCCGGCCTGCTCAGCGGGCGCAGCGTGGATGCGGTGCAGCTGCTGTCGATCACCGCGATCGTCATGCTGATCTATCATCCCTTGGACCTGTTCACGCCCGGCTTTCAACTCAGCTTCGGCACCGTGCTGGGACTGTTCCTGCTGACGCCGGCGTTCACGAAGCTGATGCAGAGCTTTCGCGACCGCGACCTGATGCTGGCGCCCAAGCAACCTGGCCGCATAGCAGCGGCAGGGCGGTGGGCCGACAGCCAGATGTTCGCGGCCATCGTGACGGGCATCGTCGCGTGGCTGGTCAGCATGCCGCTGATCGCGTGGCACTTCGGGCAAGTCAACCCATGGGCGATCGTTGGCAGCATCGCGCTGGCGCTGCCGGTCTTCGCGGCGCTCATCTGCGGCTTGTTGAAGGTCGTGTTGACGATCGCCTGGCCCGGCGCCGCTGAAGTGTGGGCCACAATCGCGGCGTGGCCGATCGCGCTGATGCGCCAGATGCTGACGTGGCTCGATGCGATGCCCGGTGCCAGTGTGCCGCTTCCCGCACCGCCGCCGTATTTGCTGGCGTTGTGTTACACGTTGCTGCTGGCGTCGGTCTTCCTGCGGGCGCGATCCGGACTGCGATGGACGCTGATTACGCTGGCGATCGTCTCGTACCTCGCCATCCTCGCGCTGCCCGTGCGGCAGGCGGTGATGCAGCGCGTCGCAGCGGGCGACGACCTGCGCGTTACGCTGCTCTACGTGGGCGCCGGCCAATGTGCTGTCATTGAACCGCCCGGCGGGCGCACGATGGTGGTGGATGCAGGTAGTACCTCGCTATCCGATTTGTGGCGCAAGTGCCTCGGCCCGTTCCTGCACGCGGCCGGCAAGACGTCGCTCGACACCGTCCTCATCACCCACGGCGACGCCGACCATACCAGCGCGGTCGCGGACGTCGTCAGCGTGTACGGTGTGCGCGAGGTGCTGGCCGGGGCGTATCTTGCGCCCAACGCCGTTGGAGATTCCGCGGCCGAGGGGGTGCTGGCGTCGTTGGATGATCTGGACCGCCCGCCGCGCATCGTGTCGCCGGGCGATGTGTTGCCGCTCGGGCGGCAGACGCGCGTCGAGATCCTCTGGCCGCGCGAGGGCATGGCATTACAGGACAACGACAGCGGCGTTGTAATGAAGCTGTCGCACGCCGGCCGGACGATCCTGTTCCCCGCCGACATCGAGGACGCCGCGATGGCGGAACTGCTGAAGCAGCCGGCGTCGCTGAAGGCCGACGTGCTGATCGCCGCCCATCATGGCAGCAGCGAGAAACTGACGGCCGCGTTCGTGACGGCGGTCGACCCGAGCGCGATCCTCAGCAGTAACGACCGCACGCTGACGCACAAGCAAAGAACGTTCGAAACGCTCATCGGTGATCGGCCGCTGTACCGCACGCACCACTGCGGCGCGATCACGGTAACGATCGGCGGCGACGGTTCGCTGCGCGTCGAGCCGTTTCAACAGACCGGCGCCGCGCCACCAGCGCTCACGCTGCCGGCGATTCGATAGGCAGGTCCGACCGTGGCATGGGCGTCTCGCCCTTGCATGTGGACTGAATGAGCGAGTGAATTAGTGGCCGCCCGCTTCCATCGCGCAGCAGCAACTAATTCAATCTCTCGTCTTCATCACGAGCATGGGCGAGACGCCCATGCCACGGCCGGAACGGCCGTCCCTCTACTCAGCCCTCACCTCTGGCCTGCCCCAGATCCGTCGCGCCGCGGAGACGAGGACGATCGCGGTGCAGGTGAGCATGATGACGATCAGCGTCGTCTGCAGCGCGCTGTTGAACAGGATCGTCCCATTTCGGGTGCCGGCGGCCTTGGACATTTGCGTCATGAATCCGTTCACCTGCGCGTGGCCCAGCACGAAGGCGGCCGTGGTGGTGGTCGTCAGCACGAGCAGCATCGGGCAGATCGTTACCCAGAGGTAGCGGCGCTTGCCGATGTTGGCCAGATAAGCGCTGAGGATCGCCAGCGCGATGACGGCCAGCATCTGGTTGGCCACGCCAAACATGCCCCAGATGGTGGCGAAGTTGTCGCTGCCGAGGAAGTAGGCCCAGCCGCAGACCATTAGCGCCGTGGCGATCACGGCGCTGGGCCACCAGTCGGTCTGGCCGAACTTCGGGTGGATCAGTTTCCCGCCGATCTCCTGAATCAGGAACCGGCCGACGCGCGTGCCGGTGTCGATCGTGGTCAGGATGAACAGGGCCTCGAACATGATCGCGAAGTGGTACCAGTACTTCCAAAGCCCCTCGACGAACGCCTGGCTGCCGCCCGCGACCTTCTGGGCGATGCCGTCGAAAATGTGGGCCATGCCGACCGCCAGCGTGACCGCGCCACCCGTGCGGCCGCGCAGCGCTTCCTGGGTGCGCTCTTCATAGACGTTGAGGTGGTCGACGTCGGCGCCGATCTCGACGAACCGGTCGTGGTACTGCGGCACCATGCCCAGGTCGGTGTTCATCGCGTAATAGTCGCCCACCGGCAGCGTGGCGGCGGCGATCATCGCGACCACGCCGACCGTGCCTTCGATCAGCATCGCGCCGTAACCGATCGGGCGGGCGTGGCTCTCCTGCTTGATCATCTTCGGCGTGGTGCCGCTGCTCACCAGCGCGTGGAAGCCGCTGATCGCGCCGCACATGATCGTGATGAACAGGAACGGGAAGATCGCCCCCTTCACGGTTGGGCCGCCGTTGAAGAACATCGTGTTGAACGCCGGCGCTTTCAGTTCGGGGTTGGCGATGAAGACGCCGAGGATGAGCGCGATGATCGTGCCGACCTTCAGGAAACTGGAAAGATAATCGCGCGGGCAGAGCAGCACCCACACCGGCAGCACGCTGGCGACGAAGCCGTAGCCGGCCATCGCCCAGGTCACCTGTGTATCGGTCCAATTGAACCACGGCGCAATCGGCGAGTTAGCGACGTACCCGCCCGCGACCGTCGCCACGAGCGTGAGGATCGCCCCGATGATCGACGCCTCGATCACGCGGCCCTTGCGAATGCGATAGGTGTACAGGCCGACGAAGAGCGCGATTGGGATGGTCGCGGCGATCGTGAAGGTGCCCCAGGAGGAGCCGGGGACGAGACGGACGGCGCTCGTGGGCAGGTCGTACTGCGTGACCGTCGGTGTCGCGGCTTCCTGAAGTGGTTCGCTGGGAAAAGCGCTTTCTGGCAACCTGGGAAGCAGGCTGTGCTCGCCTGCGATTTTCAATGTGAACGCTTCCGAAATCGGCATTTCCTGGCGTTGCCCGCCGGACATCCAAGTGAGTTTTGAATTGGGCGGAACCTGATGCAGCGTGTGGTTCTCGACGCTTTGTGAGATCGTCATCCCTTGAGGCATTACGAGGCTCGACCCCGCCGGGTATCGCACCTCTTCCCCACCCAGCGCCTTCACCACCACCTTCCCCAAGCCCGCCAGCGCGATCACAAGGATAAACAGGATCGCGATCGTCGCCGCCGTTCCCGCGGCGGGGCCGACGTCGCTGAGGGCGATCTGGGCGAGACTACGGCCACCCCGCCGCATGCTGGCGGCCAGGGCAATGAAGTCCTGCACTGCGCCGGCGAGGCAGACGCCAATCACGATCCAGAGCAACCCCGGCATGTACCCGAACTGCGCCGCCAGCACGGGCCCGATGAGTGGCCCCGCGCCACTGATGGCCGCGAAGTGGTGACCGAACAGCACCCACTTGGGCGTGGGGTGGTAGTTCTGCCCATCCTCGAACTGGTAAGCGGGGGTCTGCCGGCTGTCGTCGAGCCCCACGACCTTGAAGGCAAGGAAATTGCTGTAGTAGCGGTACGCGATCGCCATCACACAAAGGATGCCGAGCAGCAGGGGCATGGCGTGCATGAACAATGGTCTCCGAAAATCGTGGCCGACTGTATGGGTCGGGGAGTGTAGCAGAATTCGGTGGGACCGCAGCGGCGGGGCCGTCTCTCTTCTGTAGGACAGGCATTCCTGCCTGTCTCTCCCCCCGTCTTATCTCCCCCCGTATTCTCTCCTGTGGCACAGGCATTCTTGCCTGTGTCTCTTCTATCTTTGCTTTCGGATTGGGACAGGCATTCTCCTCCGGACCTATGCACTTGAGAAACTGGCCCGCTGCCGAGCCGTCATCCTGAGGTACTCCGAAGGATCTCCCCCCGTATTAGGTCGCAAAGAGATCCTTCGGAGTACCTCAGGATGCCGATTGCTTCGTCAAGTGCATAAGTCCGTTCTCGTCTGTCTCTCTCTGCACTTCTCCCCATGGATTGACGAGTCGCGAAGGCGCGAAGCCGGACGCGAAGAAATGCAAAGGGCGTTGCGCCGGTTCCCCCTCAATCGCGCAGCGCGGGCGTAGAAATGGATAGCGTCTCTTTGATAACTGAATAGGACAACGCGCGGGTCAGCGCGACCGTCATCGCAACCACTCGATGGTGCAAAATGGTGCACAATGGTGCACGGATTCGTGTTTTGCCTACCCAGACCGCCGTCGGTACATCAGCTTGCAGAGTCTCCATCGCGATTCCTTCGTGTCTTCGCGCCTTCGCGTCTCTGCTCTGCCGATGGAAGCGCAACGGTGGCGCGAAGCGAGGCAGGCAAGACGGTCTGTCCTCCTGAAAGGGAATACGGGGGGAGAGCGGGGGGAGAGACAGGCAGGAATGCCTGTCCTACAGAAGACGCTTCGGGCGCGGAAACGAGCATCGTCGCATCTTCGGGATTAACCAATCGCTCACATATCCCACATCGTGCATTCATGCGCCGCGACCATAACCCTTGCCACTGATTAGTTCAGACCGCTTGAAGATCAACCGGCGTGACCCGTGAGTCGCGCGAACCAGTGGCCAACCATCGCGCCACGCAACTGAGGAGCCTCTATGTCTCACCGCACCCGCTGGCAGATGCCGGCGTTCGTCGCGGGCACGCTCGTGTGTGGCGCCGCCACCGTCGCCCACGCCGAACAACCGTCGCAGCAGGAAATGCAGCAGCAGATCCAGTCGCTGCAACAGCAGATCGACCAACTGAAGAAGCAGCAGCAGGCCGCCCCGGCCACCACCCCCGCGCCGTCGACGCTCGACAGCGTCATGCGCGACGCCGACATGCGCAGCACCCCCACGCTGCAGGCCAGCGCGACCGACTTCACCGCCGGCTACAAGAGCGGCAAGTTCATCATCCAGTCGGCCGACGGGAACTTCTCGATCAACCCGAACTTCCAGTTGAAGGTCCGCAACGTCACGAACATCCGTGACACCGGTGGCGAGGACATCGTCGAGAACGGCTTCGAGATGCGCCGCGTTAAGTTCGGCTTTGCCGGCAACGCCTTCTCGAAGGACCTGACCTACGAGTTCCTCTGGGAAACCTCGCGCAGCACCGGTGGTGTGGCGCTGCAGGATGCCTGGGCCCGCTATCGTTTTGCCCCAAGCTGGCTCGTGCGCGTCGGGCAGTTCAAGGACCCGCTCGGCAAGGAACAGACCGGCAGCAGCAAGCGCCTGATGGCGGCCGAGCGGTCGCTGTTGAACGAGCTGTTGATCGGTGGCGACAACTACGTGCAGGGCGCCACGCTGATCTACGCCCCGAAGGAAAGCAAGTTCAAGGGCGAGTTCGGCGTGACCGACGGCACGCAGTCGGCCAACACCAACTTCCGCGACACCAACGCCGCCGGCGCAGTCGCCGACACCCGTCCCGACTGGGGCGTCGCCGGTCGCGGCGAGCACCAGCTGATCGGTAAGGACTTCAAGGGCTACGACGACTTCAGCGCCATGCTGCAGACCGACACGCTGCTCGTGGTGGGCGCCGGTGTGGACTTCACGCAAAACGGCGATTCCGACCTGCTGACCTATACTGCTGACGTGCAGTTCGAGACCAGCAAGGGCCTGGGCCTGTTCGGCGCCGTCATCGGTCGCTCGGCGACCGAGGTGAACGCCGCCGGCGCCAGCGCCGACGACATCGGATTCCTCGTGCAGGCCAGCCAGATGCTGGGCACCACCTGGGCCAAGGCCGAGTGGGAAGGGTTCGTCCGCTACGACGTGACGCTCCTGGACGACGTCCGCGTCGCCGCCCCGTTCGAAGACGAGGTGCACGAGTTCACCGTCGGCGTGAACGGCTACTTCCATGGCCACGCGTCGAAGGTCACGCTCGACTTCACCTACCTGCCGAACGGCTCGCCGGTGAACGTGGATGGCGCCGGCATCCTGCAGAGCGACGACGACCAGTTCATGATCCGCGCTCAGTACCAGCTGCTGATCTAGTCGACGGTCGTACGAAGCGATCGGCATCTGGTCGATCGGCTTCACATTGCGAACGCGAACGGCACCCGTCGAAGGACGGGTGCCGTTCTTTTGCGAAGACAGCTGTCCTGATGTGCGATCCGCTCCAACAAGCGCGGTGCATGTCAGTCATCACTTCGCAATGCAGAGCACTTGGCAACGGCAGTGCCGAACGAGGTCACTGCTGTCGTATGTTAAGGGTTGGATAAGATCATTAAAGTTGGCCCTGCCGCGCGTACCGATAACCTCAACTAGGTCGTCCTCGAATGGCTGAGCAAGCGCAGAAGTGGGCGGGTTACCCACGCGATCTCAGCGCGGCGACTTCGGAAAGGTAGATGAGGACATGTTAGGACAACTGAAGGCCGCAGCCGTGACTGCGTTGGTCGTCGGATCGATCGTGGCGCCCGCGGCCACCGCCACCGCCGCCGATGCGACGACGTCGACCGCCGCGACGCAGGATCTCTCGAACCAGATCGACGCGCTGCGCAAGCAGATCGACGCCCTGCAGGCCCAGGCCGACCAGCGCGCCGCCACCGCGACGATCGATGCGGTCGTTGAAGACGCTGACCGCCGCAGCGCCGCCCCCACGTTGCAGGCGACCTCGGTCGACTTCACCGGCGGGTACCGCGACGGCAAGTTCACGCTGCAGTCGGCCGACGGGAAGTTCTCGCTGAGCCCGACGGCGCAGCTGCAGTTCCGCAACGTCACGAACATCTCGGATGACGTCGACGGCACCGACACCGAGAACGGGTTCGAGATCCGCCGCGCGAAGATCGGCATCAACGGCAACCTGTACTCGAAGGACCTGACGTACGAGATCCTGTTCGACGTGCCGCGCAACAGCGGCAACGCCGCGCTGCAGTTCGCGTGGGCCAAGTACAAGTTCGCGCCAAGCTGGGCGGTGCGCGTCGGTCAGTTTGGTGACCCGCTGGGCCGCGAACAGACCGGCAGCAGCCGGCGCATGCTGGCGGCCGAGCGGTCGCTGTTGAACGACCTGCTGATCGGCGGCGACAATCCTGTGCAGGGCGCCAGCCTGATCTACGCGCCGACCGACGGGAAGCTGCGCAGCGAGTTCGCGATCACCGACGGCACCGGCCAGCTCAACACGAACTTCCGCGACGTCAGCGGCACCACGCCCGACACGCGCCCCGACTTCGGCCTCGCCGGGCGGGCCGAGTACCAGATCATCGGCAAGAAGTTCAAGGGATACGAGGACTTCACCGCGCTGAAGCAGACCGATACCCTGTTGGTCGCCGGCGCAGGCCTCGACTTCACGCAGAACGGCGACAACGACCTGCTGACCTACACGGTCGATTTGCAGTACGAGAACGCCCGCGGCTTCAACGCCTTCGGCGCGATCGTCGGCCGGTACGCCACCGAGTTCAACGCCGGCACCGTCGCCGTGCCGAACACCGAGACGGTGAACGACATCGGCTTCGTGCTGCAGGCCGGCCAGCTGGTCGGCAAGTGGGCCAAGGCCGAGTGGGAAGTCTTCGGCCGCTACGACTTCATCAACCTCGCCGCCGAGCGCGTGGCCGACCCGTACGACAACCAGATCCACGAGATCACCGTCGGCACCAACGCCTACTGGCAGGGCCACAACGTGAAGGGCACGATCGACCTGACCTACCTGCCCAACGGCTCGCCGGTCACCAGCGACGGCAACGGCGTCCTGCAAAGCGCCGATGCCCAGTTCGTCCTCCGCGCTCAGCTTCAACTGGCGCTGTAGACGATCGATCGGTTTGAACGAGAACGACACCGGCACGCGTTGGGAACAACGCGTGCCGGTTTGCATTTACCGTGGCATGGGCGTCTCGCCCATGCGTGTCAATTGGATGGTTAATGTGATTGACGGCGCCCTGCGCTGATCACGCAGGTAGCCCACAAATCAGACGCTTTGCCCTTACCCGGTGCATGGGCGAGACGCCCATGCCACGGTAGGACCAGCCTTACACCAGTTCATCCCCGAACCACGCCACGATCTCGCGCTCAACGGCTTGATACTCCGCCGCCTCATCGGGATAGGTGAAGTGACCCGCCTGCCTGACGAACAGCTTCTTCCGCCCGGCAAGTGCATTGTGCACCGCGAACTGTCCCGGTGGCGGGACGGCGGGGTCGAACAGCGCCGCCGACACCAGCGTGGGAATGTGCGTGTGCAGCGCCGCCGTCGCCGAATCGAAGTACTGCAGCACGTCGACGACTTCCGGGTGCCGCTGGTGATACAGCCGCACCGCCTCGCCGCTGCCGTTGCACTGCATCGTCAGGCGCAATGGGTGGTTGCCGAAGCTGGGCACCTCCAGGAACGCCCGGGCCAAACGCGTGTCCCACGGCAGCGCCATCGCGCCAATGCCACCACCAAAGCTGGAACCGAAATAATGGATCGTCGGCAGGTCGGGGTGCAGCTCGTTCAGCACGTTCATCGCGGCCCAGAAGTCGGCGACGCACTTGCCGTGCAGGTAAGTGTCGCGCGACTCGATGCCGTACAGCACGTGCCGCGCGCCGTTGTCCGGCAGGTCTGGCCGCGCCGACCGATGGAAGCCTCGACCACAGGGGAAGATCGCCACCGCGTTCGCAAATACCGGCCCGTACGCCGGTGCCTCGCGCCCGCCGTACCCGTGGCCGACCACCATGCCGTGCCGCGGCGTGCGGTCGATCGGCACCGTGATCCACCCGCCCACGCGAAATCCGTCCAACGAATCGTACTCGATCTCGTAGGTCTTCACATCGCTGTGGTTCGGCGTCGCGATCTCGCGTAACGTCGGCCGCGGCGCGATCGCGCGCGTGCGGGCATTCAGGTCCTGCCAGAAGTCGGCAAAGTCGGGTGGGCCCAGCGACGCGCCCACCTGGCGCAACGCCGCTTCGTTGTAACCATACGTGGGATCAAACGGAAGATCGTGCTGAAACATCATCCGACACTTTACCGAAACAATGGGGATAACTCGATGCGCGTGAACGCCCGATCGGCCGCGCTCGTGCCCGCAGACAGGTGAATCACGCGATTGGCCGGCTCGAAGACCATCGACTGCAGCGTCATCGCGCCACCCACGTGCTGCAGCATCGCCTCAACCGATCGCTCGCCAATGCCACCGAAGTCGCGCGTGGACTGCTTCAGCAGATAATCGTATCGCGAGCAACGGCCCGGCGTAGCCAGATCGGCGCCGCGCTGATGATTCGTGCTGAGCAGCGCGGTGCGATCATCTGCCCGGCGAACCACGACGCCCTCGGGCGTGATCTCCGCCACCGCGCGGTCACCGGTAGCGTCCATCAGCATGAGATTGTTGGCCGTTTGCCGCGGCGTGTTCTTCAGGAATGCGATCGCTTCATCTACCGTCTTACATTGTTCCAGGACGGCGCGGTACAGCAGCGTGTAGGGCATGCCGGTGGGCATGCGCGGGCTGCGCGTCACCTCCATGTTGGCCAGCGACAGGCCGTGCTCGTTCATGCCCGACAGCACGCCGATCATGCCCGGCCAGCCGACCGACGCGAACGCGTACCGGTCGGCGGGCTTCACGATGAACAGCGTCGTGTGCTTGTCGGCCACGCCGAGCGACGGGAAGTCCAGGTTGCGCCCAAACCGCGCCACGCCATCGTTCGACGCCGCGGCGGGCAGGGTAACGGTGGAGCATGCGGTCATCGGCGTCAAATCGAGGAAGCACTGGGCGAGCATCGTGTCGCGACCATCAATGGCTGACCCCGCTGCCAGCGCCGCGATCTCATCTCGGTGTTCCGGCAGCGACAGCGCCGCAAAGGCGTTCGCCGCCAGCCGCGCCATCACGCGCTCGCTGCCACCGGCGAGGAAGACCATGAGGTACTTCTCGTGCAGCATGCGCACCGTGCCGCCCAGCGCCTTGCCATGGCCCGCGCCCATCTCCGCCGGCGAGCCGGACAGGTAGACCACCGGCACGGGAAACGTCTGTTCGACTGATTGGGTCGTTGCGCCTGTTTTCGCGCCCACAGCCGCGCCCGGCGTGATGACCACCGCCGACGACTGCCTCGGGGCCGATTCTCGAATCATCAGCGGCTGTCGAGACGAAGCACAGCCCGCTTGCACCACAGCGAACGCAACAATCGACGCTAACAATGAAGAGCGAATGATCATGGATTACGTAATACAGCTGTAGATGGCACTCGGTTCTCAGTCACCGTGCTGCGTCCTATAATTTTTCGCACGCGCGACGCCAACGTCCGAGAATGTTAGTAGCTGGCGATCAACCCCCGTTTCAATACTGAGAATCTCAACTGGATTGATCGCGACGGGTGATTTTCCTCGCAGCGCATTTCGCGGTTCATCCCGCTACCGACGTGGGTCGATGGATTGGTCAGCGACCCGCGGTTTAGACGTTCCATCCAGCGAGGTCCGCCGATTATCATTCGACGATCAGATCGATCGGTTTGCTGAGGTTTACATGCAAACGAAGCTGTTTTCGGTCCTGTCGCACGCCGCCGAGGTCGCCTTGTTCTTTCTGGTCGCCGCCATCTTGGCGACCGGCATGCTCTGGATGAAATAGCGTCACAGCCGAGCGCGGAAGACGCTTTCCTCGCTTGACACCCCACGTGATACCGATACATTGGCGCCCCCGCCAATCCGTGGCGTCCCAATTCGGCAGTAGCTCAATGGTAGAGCAGCCGGCTGTTAACCGGCTGGTTGTAGGTTCGAGTCCTACCTGCCGAGCTTCATAACTTCTTGTTTGACAAGGTGTTATATAGTTTACCGCGAACCCTGTTAATTCGAGTTAACAGGGTTCGCTCGTTTTCGGGCTGGTTTTGCGGGGTTTTCGTCTCTGACGCTCTCGGCTGGCAAGGGGAGAGAGCGACACCGAGGGCACCATCTCCTCGCTCCCGGCCGTTCTCACCCCGGAACTCTCGGACTCTCCACTCTATTTCCCGGTCCCAGTTAACAACCGTGTCGGGATCGGATCCTGTGCGTGACCCTTATCTAAAAGGGGTGGGGCGGGTGACACGAGCTACGGGTTTGCGGCAGGCGTGCCGCACTCGGGGATAGTGGTCTGACCCTCACCCGCCGCGACCTGAAACCGCGACCGAGCCGTCCGGCGAAGGAGATTTGCCGGTTGACGGAAGAGCCATCATAGTGGCGGGTTATTCATTCGGCCGGACCGCCGCGATGAAGTCGAAGTCGTGCGCCGTGACGTACAGCGGAAACTTTAGCTGCTTCATTTGGGCTGCCGCCCGCTGCATGAACCGCTGAAACTTCACGACCACCATCAAGCTGCTCATGTAACTTGCGTCCCGATTCGCCTTCTCACGAAACGCCTTGCTCGCGTACACGTCCTGCAACCGCTCCAGCCCGTTGATCGTGAAGTCATCGAACTGCTCGGACTGCCAGTCCGAAATCCAGTCGTGATCGTCGTGCCCCCCGTCAGCGGTGTAAGCGAAAAGATCGCAGTACCAGCGATCCGGATTGATGTCGAACCCGTTCATCTCTGTATACGCCGCCGCGATCGGAATGCGCGCTGACTCTTCGCGGAAGAAGCGATCGAAGTGCGCCGCCGCGTCGGCCGGATCATTTGAGATTGAGAGGTCCAGCACGACGTGGAACGGCGTCACTGGCATTGCGCGGATTTCCTTAGCGATCTCCAGCTCGCAGGCTTCAAGATCGCCACGTCGAAGCGCTGGCGTGAGTCGCTCCATCGTCGCAAAGAACAAGTCGGGCACGTCGCCTCCCCCGAATGAATAACGGATCAGCATTCAACGGCCGGCCGGGCACCGAGCTGCGTTAGAATCACAAGGACCGTCCCGTCCGGCCGGTCCGTTCCAGTGCGTTGTTATACCTCACCGCCGGACGGCTGAAGTAGTCGAGCGCCACCGCACGCTTTGATCGCCTTCAGGTACTGCATCGAACGCATGGGCGGGCACGCGAGAACCGCACGGCAGAACGCGTCCGGCGGGATATACCCGTGAGCGTTGACATAATGCACGATCAGCTCCGGCGCCACGTAGATCACACCGTCCGCAGGGACGAACAGGTTCGCTGTGCCGTGCTCGCCCTCAAACTGGCATAGCTCGCATTCGTGAGTGCCCCCTCGGCACATCCGGCTGCCATGGATTCTTTTGCATCTCGACCAACGCGTCATACACGTGACGCTCGACGCAACCAGTGGCATATGGCTTTCCGCGCTCAAGCCAACCGACGGCGACGAGCTTCGCTTCGCCGGGAAAGTAGGTGCACGGGGGCTAAGTCTTCGAACCACAAGCGGGTGTCCCCGGTGAGGTATAACGATTGGCCGTTCAGCGGCCGGCGTACAACCGACTCGCGCACTTCAGTTTACTCGATCGCCGGTCCGTTGCTGCGGCTGGTTACGCCGCTGTGAAACGCACGGCGTCAACCCCATCGCCTTCCCGCTGAAGAGCCCGTGATGCGCCTTTGCCGAGATGCAGAACACCCCGTACGGCACGACTACCGCGTGGCCGGTGTCGCTCTCCTTCTCCAGCCTGGTACGGGCTCGGCACACCATCGCTGTTGGCGAACCGGAACAGTGGGCGGTGCCCACCCTACGTGACTACGCGGGCGGCCGTGGGCTTAATGTGGCTCAGCGCGCCTTACGCAGGGCGTCGAGGTTCGGCACCTGCCAAAGTTCGCCCGCGGCGTCGATCGCCAGCCCGTCGGGCGCGGTGAGGATGACGGTGCCGCCGTGACCGAGGGCATACACCAAGGTCTGCCCGTTGCGCTCGGCGAGCTTGGCATCGTATCCGGACCCGCGAGCCCCGTGGATCTGAACCGCCAGATCAGCCACCGCGCGGCCATCGGCGAAGGTGGCGGTCCGTTCCCGTCCCCGGTCGAACCATCGGAAGGCGATCGCGTCGGACGAGGTGATCGCGGTGACGGCGCCGTCGACCACGCGGACGGTCGCTCCCAAGTCGCGCAACGCCGGCGCGATGTCGTCGGCGGGGGGCAGGTTTACCCAGCCGGAGACAGCGGGCGCGGTCACCGTGTACGCCTGGAAGCCCTCGGGCACGGTGTCGAAACTCGTATAGCCGTCGCTTCGCTTTGCGCTCAGCCACGCACGCAATTCGGGCCCGGCGAAGCCGTGCTGCACGTGCTGGTAGGTCGCCGATGGCGACCACGTGGGCGTCCAGGCGTCCACGAGCGTGCCGGCCGGCACGTCGGCATAATGGCGGAACTCGGTAACTACATCCAGCCGGTACGCCGTGTGGAGCAACTCGGCCATCAACTGCACCTTCGGCCCGCCGGCGGTCGAGAGGAACAGCACATCGCTCGACTGCGTGATCGGCACGCCCGGCTGGCCAACAATGCTGTAAATGGCGGCCGGCAGGTTCGGTTCGTTGCGCAACACCGCACCGTCGGCGCTGCGAACGTCGATGGTCTCGTCGCGCAGCAGGTACAGCGCCGCGGCCTCGGGCGAATCGACGACCATCGCGACCTTCAGGTCGCCGTCCACGGGATAGGCAGCCTCCTTCTGGGACGGCGCGCCGGAATCAGGAGTGCCAATCAAACCACTGTCACACGCACAGACTGCCGGTGGACCCGGCGGCGGCTCGGGCGGGTCGGGTGGGACGAGCAACTGGTGAAAATTGAAGAACGATCGGCCGTCGACGTCGCCGCCGCGCGCGCGGTAGTCGCGCAGCGATTCGTATCGATACCGGCTGACGCCGATCTCGTAGGCGACCACCCCGTACTCGGGCGCGTCGTCGCTGCGGGCCACCTTGTTCAGCGTGATCCGATCAATGTCGTGCGCGGCCACCTTCGACCCGGCGAACGCCAGCGGCGCGCGGACCCGGCCCGTGACGGTGAGCGACCTTATGGTGAAGTGACCGGTGAAGTCGCGCAGCGCTGCGCGAACCTCCTTCAGGCGATCGCTGATCCCCTCGTCGGGCTTGGCGAAGAACCGCTCCTCATCCGGGCGCGAGCGGGGCAACACCGGCGCGAACGTGCCGGCGGCGTCGGGCAGCCAGGCGATGCCGGCGACCACGTTGCTGTCGATCATGGCCCCCACCGAGACCGTGCCGACGGTTCCCGCGACGTCCACGGTGCTGTCGCCCATCGTGCCCCGAATCGTCAACCGGCCCAGCGGCGGCACGGGGCGCCTCTCTGGCCGGGAATCGGGCGGGCGCACCCACATCGTCGCGCCGACCACGTCGCCACGAACCTGCAGGTGGTCGATGCGTCCGGCGTCGATCCGCGCGCCGTCGATCTCGTGCACCGTCATCCTGCCGACCCGCGGTAGCGTCACCTCGCCGGTGAGGCGCGCGCCCGTGGCGGTGATGCGCGCCAGCGGTTGGGCGGCGGTAATGTCATCCAGCGTCACGAGCCCATCGGCGCCGCCGCGTGACTTGATGAGCAGCGACGTGGTCGGCCCAACCGCGGCGTCGAAGGTCAGGTCGAACGCGTCGCCGTCAGGCGTCAGCGTGACCGACCCCGGCCCCGTCAGGCGCACCATCACCTGCGTGCCGTCGCCATCCGTAACGGTCGCCGGCAGGCCGCTGGCGACGATCGTCGACGACAGGAGCCGGCGGCGTTCGAGCGGTTCACAAAATCGGTTCAACGGCATCTGTCCCCTCAAGTCCCCAGGCGGCGCAAGGTACGGCTGCGCGAGGTTATAAATGTACGCACCGCGGCACGCAACCCGCCTGCAAGAAGGTGTCGATCTCTGCGTCGGTTGCTTTCCTATTGGCACCGCGCGTTTCTGCGACGCTCACGACTCCGAGCAACGTGATCGGGTCGTCGGCACCGAACCGTCCCAGCGGCCCGTCGGCCCGTCGGCCATCCACCGTTCCGACTCGTTCGGCAATCGCGCGCGATACACGCCGTAACCCTTTTCCCGCAGTGCGAGGTACGCGGGGACGACCACATTGCCAGCGTCGTTGAGATTCACGGTTTCCTGTTGTGGGAAACGGACCAACATTCAATGGCCGGCCCCGCGCCGCCGACGGAGCAGGGCCGGGGCTGCAAGTGCGACGAGCGCGAGCGCCGTCGGCTCCGGCACCTGCGTCAGCGACGCGCTGAGGCTGCCGGCCCCGCCTCCAAGCACCTTGACGGCCAGCGCGTACTGGCGGCCCTGAAGGAGCGTCACCGTGCGGTCGAGCGCGAACAGCGGTGCCGACGACCACGCGCTCTGGGCCAGGTACGCGCCGCCGGTGAAGTCGTAGATCGACATGGTCAGAACTGTGCCGCTGGCGGTCGTCCCGCTGCCGCTGAACTGCCAGTCGGAGTCGGCCGAGACGGTGAAGACCGAGTCGATCGCCGCGCGTAGCCCGGGCCGCGCGCTGCCGGTCCACGTGCCGGTGACCGAGCCGTAGAACGTCATGCCGTCGCCCGCGAGCGTCGAGCGGTGCGTCGCGGTGCCCGTCGCGTAATGAGCATCGCCCAGCGCGCCGGCCGTGGCGGTCGCCTGCTCGTCCCACGGGCCGGTTGTGCGGTAGGTCTTGACGTCGTTCGGCGGGGTGTACGAGGGGTGGGTCGGCGTCGCGACGGCCTCCCGGTAGGCGGTCGTCCACGTCAGCGTCGCGGCTGGCGCGGCGGTGGCGAGGGACGAGATCAAGATCACGACGGTGATGAGCGTGCGCACGGGGTTGCCTCCCTTTTCCAGCTGGACGTTGGCCGAGCGCGGGCCTGCTGGCCGCTGCTTGGTCGATCGAGGATGCCGCGCGGCGTTGGGGCCGTCAAGGACGATGTGGACGGTGCGGTGGCAGATCGTTGGCGATGGGCATGGGACCCGGTGGGCCCGGCCGTCTGTAACGATCGTCCGACCGCCCACGACCGGCGTTCGCTGCGAGGGGGGCCCACAGATTCTTCCACCTTTTCCACCCCTTCCTCCCCCCAACCCGGTAGTTAACAGGTAGGGGACCTCGCGTTGGTCCCTTCAACCTGTTGCCAGGCAGCACACCGGTCCGCCGTGGAAGGTCGTTGCGGGCATCGCCTCCTTTCGAAGGAGCCCCGATGTCGTACCTCGACCCGACCGACCCGTCCGCGATGTCCGTTGAGGACCGTTTACGCGAGGTTGCCTCCATCCTCGCCCGCGGCGTGCTGCGCCTGCACCTCCGTGGCGCCCTCGGCCCGGACAGCCACTCCAATCTTCCTCTTATTCCACACTCGGATCCTGCCCCCGATCGACTTGATGTGTCGGCCGGGATGCAGCACATGGGACACCGTGGTTAACGCACCAAGGGCCTCAGAGAGAAGGAGTTACAGCATGAGTACCAACGTGAAGGCCGAACTGGCGGCGCTCCAGCACCTGAGCCCCAAGCAGCTTCGCCAGAAGTACGCCGACGTGTTCGGCGAACCGTCTAGGTCGGGCAACAAGGACTTCCTGATCAAGCGCATCAGCTGGCGGGTCCAGTCGCTGGCGGAAGGGGGCCTCAGCGAGCGGGCGAAGGCGCGGGCGGCCGAGATTGCCCGTGACGCCGACCTTCGCACCACCGTGCCGCGCACGCCCGCTGTGGCGCAAACGGTGACGCTCCCGGCCCCACTGATGAACCGCCGGCTGCCCATGCCCGGCGCCGTGCTGACGCGCCAGTACCAGGGCCGGCTGATCCAGGTCACCGTCCTGCCCAAGGGCTTCGAGTGGGACGGCACTGTCTACCGCTCCCTCAGTGCCGTCGCCAAGGCCGTGACCGGCAGCCACTGGAACGGCTACGGGTTCTTCAACCTCTTACAGCAAGGAGACAGCAAATGAAGCAGCTACCACCACAGAAGTTAATCCGCTGCGCCATCTACACCCGCAAGAGCACCGAGGAAGGACTGCAGCAGGCGTTCAACACGCTCGACGCCCAACGCGAGAGTGCCGAGGCGTACATCGCCAGCCAGCGGGCCGAGGGGTGGGTCTGCCTGCCCGACCGTTACGACGACGGCGGGTTCACCGGCGGCAACCTCGAACGTCCGGCGGTGCAACGCCTGATGAAGGACATCGAGGCGGGGCTCGTCGACTGCGTGATCGTCTACAAGGTGGATCGCCTGTCCCGGTCGCTGCTCGACTTCGCCAAGCTCATGGAGGTGTTCGACCGCCACAAGGTGGCGTTCGTGTCGGTGACCCAGCACTTCAACACGACGCATTCCATGGGCCGGCTGACCCTCAACGTCCTGCTCTCCTTCGCCCAGTTCGAGCGGGAGATCATCAGCGAGCGCACCCGGGACAAGATCGCCGCCGCCCGGAGGAAGGGGAAGTTCGCCGGCGGCCGCCCCGTGCTCGGCTACGACGTGCTGCGGAGCCCGCAGGGGCCCAAGCTGGTGGTGAACGAGACGGAGGCCGAGCAGGTGCGGCGGATCTTCTCGACCTACCTGGAGAACCGGGCCCTGATCCCGGCCGTCACGGCGATCACCGCACTCGGGTGGACGACGAAGGCGTGGGTCGGCCGGGACGGCACGCCGCGGGGTGGCCAGCCGTTCAACAAGTCAACGCTGCACCAGCTGCTCACTAACCCGGTGTACGTGGGGAAGGTGCGGTACAAGGACGAGGTCCACCCGGGGGAACACGCCGCTATCGTGGATGAGGAGACCTACCAAAAGGTGCAGGCGGTCCTCAGCAGGAATGGCAAGACGGGCGGGGCGGCGGTGCGGAACCGCTACGGCGCCATCCTCAAGGGCCTTCTGCGATGCTCGCCCTGCGACTGCTCGATGGGGCACACGTACACCGCCAAGGGGACCAAAAGGTACCGCTACTACATCTGCCTCAACGCCCACAAGCGCGGGTGGGACACCTGCCCGAGCAAGTCGGTGCCCGCGGCGGAGATTGAGCGCTTTGTGGTGGAGCAGATCCGGAGCATCGGCAGCGACCCCGCGGTGGTGGCCGAGACGGTGAAGGCGGCGCGGGCACAGGTCGAGGGGCGGCTGGCGGAACTGAAGGCCGAAGACAAGCGGCTGGAAAAAGCGGCGAAGCAGGACCACGCGACGGTGCGGCGGCTCATCGGGCTGCCGCAAAGGACGGGGGAACTGGCCGCGGCGCAGGAGCGCCTCCGCGAGGTCGAGCAGCGCACCTCCGCCGTGCGATCGGAGTTCGAGACGCTGTCCAAAACGCTGGTGGAGGACCACGAGGTCGCCTCAGCGCTTGCCCAGTTCGGCCCCACGTGGTCTGCCCTCGCTCCCCGGGAGCAAGCCCGGCTGGTGCAGCTGCTCATTGAGCGGGTCGACTACGACGCGGCCAAGGGTTCCATCTCTCTCACGTTCCGCCCCGGCGGCATCAAGCAACTGGCCACGCCATTACAGGAGGTCGCATGAGCATCACCGTCCAATGTCCCGTTCATTTCAGCGGCGCACGGCACGGCCGCAAGCAGATGGTCGTCGGCACCAAGCCGGCAGTGCCGCTCGGCCACATCCCGCGGGTCTCACGCCTGATGGCGCTGGCGATAAGGTTCGACGGGCTGCTGCGGGCAGGTGAGGTTCAGGACTACGCCGATCTCGCCCGGCTGGGGCACGTGACGCGCGCCCGCATCAGCCAAGTGATGAACCTGCTCAACCTCGCGCCGGACATCCAGGAGGAACTGCTGTTCCTGCCGACCGTTACGGGAGGCCGGGAGCCGGTGAAGGAGTGGCAGGTGCGGCCGATCGCGGCGGTGGCGGAGTGGGGGCGGCAGAGGGAAATGTGGGGGCGGCTGGTTCATGCAAAGTTCTGACTCCTCTCTGGCGGACTGAAGCTACTGCACTCGACACCGACCAATTGCTATTGCAGTCCGAGACCCGGATGTCGTGAATCTTCCGCTCATCTTCACAATGACATGTTAGGGTGTTACCCTAACATACGCCCCGAGAGGCGGTCGCCCGGTTAATTGTAAAGACCATCGGCAGCTTGGCCCTGCCACCTTTTCTAACGGATTGCCATGAAGTGCCCCGCTTATTGCTGCAATTTCTCATTCGTGTGTTCCACATGCACAAGCAGCCTTTATGCCCTCCGGGTCTTGTACGACCGGGCTGAACTAATCGAGAAGGCCACCGAAGGGTCTTCTGCTGCGAATTATGTATTTTCGCCCATTACTGGGCCAGCCGATCCGGCGATGGAAACGGTTCGCAAGGACATCAGGGCCAAGTTTGGCCAACGACGCCTCGAGTTGTGTACCGAGCAGCACGACTCGGCCAACGATCTCCGCCCGTGCATCCACTACATCCGCATCGTCGCAAAACACGAATTCGCCATGCTGAGCGACCACTTGGGATGGGTCGCAAGCCTTCGGGACATGATCGAGAAGACGGACCAGATCAAGCAGTTCGTGATGGCGGTCCGCGAGCGAGCTTATCAGGCTCGCGATGACGCTCGACACAAGTACATGGTGGAGGCAAACCGCGGGTACAGTTTAGTAATCGGAGCCGGGGTCGACGCTGAGCATCTACGGGAGCAGCGGACCGCGAAATGGCCACGGGTGCTCCCGGTTGGGAAGCTGCTCTACGGCATTCCACCACTTATTGATCTGGAGGAGTGGAACCGCGAGGAGCGGAATCAGCCTGACCCTCGCGCCGACCGAACGGCCGTGCACCACGATCAGGCGGCGCTCCGCGCCCTTGTCCGGCTGCTGGACCGCACGCTCGCGATGCTGGCGATCCCCGAGCTCGCCCGCCCGCGCGCCGAAGGCACGTACTTCGAGAACGACATGCGCGAGGCGGCGGGCCTGTCGACGGGCGCCGGCTTCCCGAAGCCGCCGGTCGTGTTCACGGACGTCAGCTGCACCCTGTACGACATTAACGGCATGGCGATCTTCGGGGCGAAGCTGGAACTCTGGGAACAGCGGCCGGCCAGCGAGTACCAGGAGTGGCGGGCCCGGAGCCTGATCCCGCACCTGCATCGCTGGCGGGCGGTGGCCAACGATCGGCTTGACGATCCCATCGTTGCACCGGCGATCGCTGGTCCACCCGCGCCTCAAACTCCGCCGTCTCCGCCGCCACCACTGACGCCGCCCGACCCGATCGCGCAGATGGCCGAACGCTACCTCGTGCTGGCGCGCGACGCCGCTTACACCACCGTTGAGCAGATCGCTGAGCAATTGGGGAAGGAGTTCGACTGCGGGCGTTCGACCGTGTTCAAGCGGCTGGGGCGAGCCCGAAAGGCCGGCCTGCTGCCCCGGAAGGAGCGCAAGCCCAAGGAATGGACCAACCAAATGCAGCAGATCGACCCCACGCGCGGGTCCGGTCGCCAATCCGCCTAGTCCAGAATCCAGTCCGAAGATTGGACTGGTGCGAACGGGCCGATGCCGAACCCGCGTCGAGACCATGACTTGCACATCCACATGGTCCAGCGCGGGCTGGACAAACGACAAGGGGTATCGGAACGTCATCGCGACGCCGGTGCGCAAGCCCAACGCAAATTGGGCTCGGCTCCTCCTCAGGAGGTCCCCCATGTCCGTCCCCACCCGTTACGTCGCCCTGTCCGCCCCCGACCAGTGGCTGATCCGCCAGCTCCAGCAACTGGGCTTCGGCCGCATCAGCTTCACCGTCCGCGCCGGTAGCGCTCATCCCATGAGCGGTTACCGCGTCGTCCGCACCGTCAAGCTCCGCGCTGGCGGTGAAGATGTCCGCCCCATGCCGCAGGTGCTCCGCGCCGACTTCATCCTCCGCAACGAGCAGCTGGTCCTGCTGGAGAACCTGCGCGTGATCCCCGACGGCACCCGCGTGACCGTGAAGGTCGCCGTCGGCCTGCCGACCAACGCGTTCGAGGTCGAGCAGGAACACCAAGCGGCGTAGGCCGACCGGTCCTTCTTACCAACTAGTCACAGACACGTAGCCGGCCGCGCTCGCGGAGGCCGTTGTGGTGATCGCCGACTTATGGCGCGCACTCGACTGCCTTCGTTGGCCGGTTCACGTGCATTCCTTGTCGTCGTTCATCGCAACGTGCCTCCCCGCAGCCGGGGGAGGTTCGCTTGAGACCACGTTCCGTTGATGACCCGAGATACACGACCGCCGACGCGGCGGTCATTAAACAGATGTCGTGCCGGTTCGCCCACCGGTTCCGCCGTGACGACCTTGAGGACTTCCAGCAGGAAGTCGCGATGCGCGTCTGCCAGTGCACGCACCGATTCAACCCCATACGCGGCAAACGTGCGGCGTTCGTCAGCGTGATCGCCAAGCACCGCATCCTGCAGTTGATCGAGCGACAGGAGGCCCGCAAACGCGGCTACCGGCGGACCGTGCAGCCGGCGCCGTGGGACCAGGACTGGCTGACCGACCGTCGCACCACGCCGCAGCGGGTGGACCTGGCGATCGACGTGCGGGACGCGATGGCCCGGATGCCGGCCGAGGTGCGCCACGTTGCCGACCTTCGGATGGAGCGCCACACCGTCCGTGCGATCGGCGAGCAACTCGGACTGCCGCGCGACCAAGTGCGCGGGCGACTGCGGCACGTCGCCATCACCGTAAAAGAACTCAATCCGCACTTCGAAAAATCTCAGAACTCCACCCCTTCCTTCGGCCAACCCGGTAGTTCACCCGTAGGGGAGACCGCAACAAAAGGAGCCGCAGCATGACCACGACCAACATCAACTTCATCATCACCGACCCGCTCGTCCCGATGGACGAGGTGGAAACCACGCTTCGTCTGGCCCGCCTGGCGGTGGAAAGCCTGCACGACGAGGACCGCGTGGCGATCGAGACGGTCAGCACGGTCGACCATGCGTCACGCTCGTGCCTGATCGACACGACGGTCGACACGGGCCGGGCGCTCGCCACCGTCTTCGCCGGCTACGTCCGGCGCGAGTTCGGCAACGCCGCCGTGCGGGTCCAGCGCGTGACGCTCCACGTGGAAGGGGGGGAACGATGAGCCCGATCGACATGACCAACGCTTCGACGCGAGCCCAGGTCGCCGCGTTCGCCGAGGCGATGTACGAGCGCGACGACGTCCTCGAGGTCCGCCGCCTGCCCACGCGCAAGGGCACGTTGGCCTCCCGATGGACGACGGCCGCCAAGCTGCCCGCCGCCGTCCCGTCCCTGCTGGCCGACAACGCGTCGGGCCTGAACGTCTACGTCGGCGTCAACCCGCGCACTGGCCACGGCCAGCGCAACGCCGCCGGCGTGACCCTCAGCCGTTCATTCGTCCTCGACATCGATCACACCCGCGACCTCGCCGCGGTCCGCGCGATGCTGGCCCAGGTCCTGATCGAGCACGACGGGGAGCGGATGCCCCTGCCGCCCCCGAGCGCGATCGTCGACAGCGGCCACGGCTTCTGGTTCTGGTGGCGCCTGGCCGAGGAGATGCGCGAGCTCTACGTGCGCACGCTCGCGTTGGACATGCTGGTGACGATGACGGGGACCGACCCCAGCGTCAGCGACTCGGCCCGGATCGCCCGGTTGCCCGGCTTCACCAACTGGAAGGAGCCCGTCGCCCGATCGGTGTTAATCGAGGTGACGCCCGGCCTGATGTACTCCAACGGCTCGGCCTTCGACCTGCTGATGGCCGAGGCCGTCGCCCAGGCCCGGCTTAACGAGATTGCGGACGCCCAACGACACGCTGAAGCAGCCGAAGCGGCGAAGGCGAAGATGGCCGCAAAGCGTGCCGCGGGGCTCAGCGACGAGACCGCCAGAGTCATCGACCGCTTTAACGAGGTCCACGACGTGCGGGACGTGCTGGAGGCCCATGGCTACCTGTTCGCCCCCGGCGGCAAGGGTCGCGGTAACGCGACGTTCATCCGGCCCGGATCGAGCAACAAGACCAACGGCCACGTCGTCACCTGCGGCGACGGGCGCCGGCGTTCCATTCACTTCAGCACCGCCGACCCCCTCAACGACGGCAAGTTCGGCAAGGGCATCAAGTGCGGCTGCTGTGACGCGTTCGACGTCTTCCAGAAGCTGGCGCACCCGAGCGACCACAGCGGCGCCGTGCGGGCGGCGGCCGTGCTGCTGGGCATCGCCCACAAGGGGGTGCCCGACGCCGACGTGATCGACCGCATGGCCGACAGCCCCGACGCCGAGGTGCTTCGGGTCGCCCTCTGCGAAACCCCGGACCAGGACGCGTGCCTGGCCCTGCTCCGGGGCACGATCGCCCGCCACACCGGCTACGGGCCGCAGATCGACCGCATCGCCGCCCAGCTGCTGACCGTCGCCTCGGCCCGCAACCTGACCGGAGGCAAACGATGAGCGCCGCCAGCACCAATGGCCAATACGCCAGAGACGGTCACCCCGGCCAAGACTGGGGTGAGGACGACGACGATGCCGACCGCTCGGCCTGGATGCGGGATGCCGCCGAGGACCTGCGAGCGCGGGCCGGACCGACCGATCGGTCGCCACCGCCGCCGCCCCTGAAGTTCAGCGGGATCGGGATTGGACAGTTGATGGACGCCTGTCCGGACCTGCGCGCGATGGTCATCGACGGACTGCTGCGTCGCGGCGAGACGATGAACGTCATCAGCGCCCCGAAGATCGGCAAGAGCTGGCTGACGCTGCACATCGCGCTGTGCATCGTCACCGGCACCCCGATCTTCGGACTCTACCGGGTGGCGAGGGGCCGCGTGCTGCTGCTGGACAACGAGCTGCACCGCGAGACGCTGGCCAAACGCGTCAAGATCGTCGCCGACGCGATGTGCCTGCCGCGCGACCGCTACGAGCACGACCTGATCGTCCAGCCGATGCGCGGGCAGCTGCGGGACTGGCAGCAGCTGCGGGGGTACTTCGCCAGCGTGCCGCCGGGCCACTTCGCGCTGATCATCTGCGACGCGTTCTACCGGTTCATGCCGGCCGACAGCGACGAGAACGACAACGGGACGATGGCGAGCGTCTACAACCTGATCGACGCCTTCGCCGAGCAGACCGGGGCGTCGTTCGTGCTCGTGCACCATTCCAGCAAGGGGGTGCAGTCGGACAAGTCGGTGACGGACGTCGGGGCCGGGGCGGGGGCCCAGTCGCGGGCGACCGACACGCACCTGATATTGCGGCACCACGAGAACGACGGCGTCGTCGTGCTGGACGCGGCGGTGCGGTCGTGGAAGCCGATCGAGGCGGTCTGCCTGCGGTGGGACTTCCCGCTGTGGCGGACGGCGCCGGGCGAGGACCCGACGCTGCTGCGGCGGTCGCGGCCGCGCAAGGAGGCCAAGGCGCCGCCCGACGTGACGCCGGACAAGCCCAAGGAGGAACCGTGGACCGTCGAACGATTCGTCAAAGACTTCGTGACCGACGCGCCGCAGGAACAGAAGGTGGTCGCCGCCAAGGCGCGTGCCAAGGGACTGAAGCACCGGCAGGTCGACGACCTGATCGCCCTGTCGATCGCCGAGGGCAAAGCGTGGCGATGGTCGTTCGCAGGGACCAAGACCGTGTACCTGGCCAACCGCGAGCAGCCGGTGACGGAGACCGCAGGAGGCCCGGATGTGGCAGCATGAAGGTCATATACACACACACACGAATCCCCCCCACACCCCCCAGTGTGCGGGCAAGCCGCACCTGGGGGGCTGGCCATGTGCGCGTGTGCGCAACGGAAGCCACACTGCATCCCGGCCGAAGGCGAAGCGGGCGCGGCCGGACCGTCATGGCGACCATGTACCCACTCTCCATCCGGGCCGACAATCCGCCGAACAAATAGCTGTTTTTACTATGCTCGCAAGACGCAGGGACGTACGATACGCAGGAGACGCACACCATGGACATCACCCTCCGCCCGACCGAGTCGATCACGCCCTACGAGCACAACCCGCGCGTCAACGACGGCGCCGTGGACGCGGTCGCTGCGTCGTTGAAGGCGTTCGGGTTTAGGCAGCCGATTGTCGTCGACGCCGAGGACGTGATCGTCGTCGGCCACACGCGCTGGAAGGCGGCGCGGAAGCTGGGCCTTGCGATGGTGCCCGTCCACGTCGCCGCTGACCTGACGCCCGCCCAAGCGCGGGCATACCGCATCGCCGACAACGCCACGAACGAGCTGGCGGAATGGGACAAGCTGCTGCTCCCAGCCGAACTGCAGGGCTTGCAGGCAATGGACGTGGATCTCGGCCTCCTCGGCTTCGACCCCGCGGAGTTGGACCGGCTGCTGGTGGGGGAGGGTAAAGACGGCCTGACCGACCCCGACGACGTCCCACCCGTCCCGGCCGAACCGGTGACCCAGCCCGGCGACCTGTGGACGCTGGGCGACCACCGCGTGCTGTGCGGGGACAGCACGGTGGTCAAGGACGTGGAACGGCTGCTCGACGGCGCCGTGCCGTTCCTGATGGTGACCGACCCACCCTACGGCGTCAGCTACAACCCCGAGTGGCGTCATCAGGCGGGGCTCAACGAATCGTCGAGGACCGGGAAAGTACAGAACGACGACCGCGTCGACTGGACGGACGCCTACCGGCTCTTCCCCGGCCACGTCGCCTACGTCTGGCACGCGGGGGTGCATGCGTCAGAGGTGAGTGCAAATCTACAGGCGGCGGGCTTCGGCGTGCGGGCGCAGATCATCTGGCGGAAGCCGCGGTTCGTGATCGGGCGCGGTGCGTACCACTGGGGGCACGAGCCGTGCTGGTACGCGGTACGGGAGGGCGGGTCAGCGAAGTGGTGCGGGGACCGTAGTCAGTCGACCGTCTGGGACATCGCCCAACGGGACGATACGGGCGATACCGTCCACGGGACGCAGAAGCCGGTGGAATGCATGGCGCGGCCGGTGAGGAACCATGGTGGGAAGGAAGACGCGGTGTACGACCCGTTCCTCGGCAGCGGGACCACGGTGATGGCGGCCGAGCAGTTGGGGCGGCGGTGCTGCGGGATGGAGATCAGCCCGGGGTACGTGGACGTGATCGTGCAGCGCTGGGAGGCGTTCACCGGCAAGCGGGCGAGCCGAGTAGACGGCAAGGGGAAGAAGCAACCGCCCATGACCGACAACACCCCAGCCGAGGCCGGGGTGGTCGAGGGGGTGGGGCGATGACTACGTTACCGCTCAACCTCCTCCTCGGTCATGTCCCGCAGCTGCTGCTCGAGCCGGTCCAGCTGTCGCGGCAGGTCGAGCGGGTACGTCTTGGCCCACGCGGCCAACTGCTGACGCGCGGCATCGGGTTGAGCTGCGCCGAGGAGGAAGGCATCGTGCCCATCGCCATCGTCATCGATCAGGCACATCAGGTCGTCGACAAAGTCGATCGTGTAGCGCATCGGTCAGGTTCCTTTCGAAGGGGGTGTGAGTTGCTGGTGCCCCTGCTCGGCCAGCGCGGTGAACTCGATCATCGCGTCGAGGTAGGGGTCGCTGCCGCCGGCCGGATAGCAGCGCCGGTGCCGCACGTCGACGATGCCCCGGTCCTTGCAGAACTCCAGCGCGACGTTCACGCGGGTGTGGGCCAGCCGCTCGGCCCGGGCGATGCGCTCCATCGTCGTACCCTCACCGGTCGCCGGCGTCTCGGCCAGGGCGTGGGCGACGGCCTCGAAGCTGGCCCGGTCGCAGCGGTGGACGTAGGTGCGCCCGCCGCTGGCGACCGTGCGGACCAGGTGGTCGTCGACGAGGGCGTAGCGGACGAGGCGCTGGCGAGTGTGGCTGGTCATCGCTCAGTTCCCCCCGTTGAGGGCGAAGTGGCCGCGGTCGGTCTTCTTGAAGCGGCTGCTGTCGCCCTTGACGGTGATCTCCCGCAGGATCGCGCTGTACAAGGTCGCGGCGGGCGTGGGGGCTGCGGTCGTCCACAGGCCCTGTTCCTGCATCCGGGCCACCATCGTCTTGCACTGCAGGGGCTCGTCGGCCTGTTGAAGGACCTGCGCGGCCGCGTCGAGGCAGGTCAGCTTGCCCGCAGGCTTCGCGGTCGTCTCTTCGGGCTTCTTAGCCTCTTTAGCCGGCGTTGCCACCGCTGCCGTCGCCTTCGCCTTTGCGGGCCGTTTTGCGCGTGGTGCGACCTCGGCGGGCTCAGGGTCGCCTACGGGCGCGATCGCCTCGCGTTGGGCCTCTGGCGCGCGCTGCGGGGCCTCGGGTTCCGCAGCCGCCGGGCGCAGGTGGCGCACGTCCTTGACCCGCACGGGCTTGCCCATGTCGCTGACGGCGTTCCACCCGGTCTTGGCCGGGCCGAGGATGGTCACCCCTACCCACCGGCTGCCGACCTTCGCCTCGTACGCTTCGCCCACTTGTACCTGGTCCTTCGTCATGTTCGCTCCTACATTGAACTCCTGAAGGGGCCGGCCATCCCGGCCCCGCGTGGGACCATGTGTCCATGGGTGGCGGGACACATCAAGTCATTAATCCACTTGTGGAAGTGGGGGACCTGTGGCCCAGCAACGTGCTAAGGGTCCCGCTTCCAGCGCACCGGTGGGCACCGACGAGGAGCCGGTCTACGCGGGGCTGTCGGCTCGGCAGGGGCGGGCCATCGACGCGCTGCTGCAGGGGCAGACGATCACGCAGGTGGCGCTGGCAGCGGGGGCATCCCGGCGTGCCGTCCACAAGTGGATGCACCGTCCCCGCTTCCGGGCCGCGCTGCTCGACGCCCGCCGCGAAGCCTTCGGTCAGGCGATCGGCCTCACCCAGCGTTACGCGCCGGTGGCCGTCGCCACGCTGGTCAAGGTGATGAACGACGCCGGCGCCAGTGCCAACGCCAAGGTCGCTGCTGCCGCGGTGCTGCTGAAGTTCGGCCGGGAGGGGATCGAGCTCGACGACTTGGCGGTGCGGGTCGAGGTGCTGGAGCAGGCGCTGCAGCCGCATCCGGGCCAACGTGCATTGGAGGACCAGACGTGAACCTTGTGCGACGCGTGGAGAACCTCGAGCTGCTCAGGCGTCGGCAGGCGCCACCGTCGCCCGTGCCGCTGGATACGCCCGCCGACGTGCTGAACATTCTGGCCGAGCAAGCGGGGGCGGTACGGGGCGATGTCGGTGCAGACCCCACCGAGAAGGCCCGGACGCTGGTCGGGCTGTCAGCCGTCGCTCTGCGGGCCATGGACAGCCGCGACGTGCACGATCGGTTGGAAGCCGTCGAACGCGTGTTGAAGCTGCGGGCGAAGGAACAGCGGAAACAGGAACAGAAGCGGAGGTAACGTCATGCCCGTCGATGCGATGTACGACCAGTTCACGCCGACCGAGCGGCTGTCGCTGCTGCTCGAAGCCATGGCCCGCGAGGATTGGCCCGAGGCGCGGAAGCTGCGGGCGACCTGCCCGGACAAGACCTACCGCATGGGCGACCTGGCCTTCCACGAGCCGCGCGAGTTCATCTGGGACCTGGCCACCATCGCCGCGGCGGACCTGCGCGTGATGTACGGCAAGATCCGCATGATGCAGTCGTTCAACGAGGTCCTCCCGTTCCTGACCGACCAGCACGCGATGGCGGCCGAGCTGTCGTTCATGGACGGATGGCGCCTCGGCAACGACATGCCCGAACTGCCAAGGCCGGACGTGGACAGGGACGGGGTGGAGGGCCACGACGCGGTGCAGCCGGCGGTGGATGGTTTCTACCCGGAGCAGGACGATGACGATGACAATGACGAGGACGATGACGCGGACCGGGTGCCGGGCCGTGAGCCGACGGTCGAGGAGATGGAGGTGATCGACCGATGGAAAGCACCCCAGCGGTGGGTCGCGGTGGCGCAGCGACGCATCACCGGCCTGTACGTCCCGGTGATCCGCCGCGTGACGGGCGACGCATTAGGCGTGTGGGCGGCGTGGGACGCGTTCTGCCAGGCGAAGGTGGGCGTGGACGGGGACACGGCGATGCGGGCGCACTGCCCGCCGGTGGCGGAGCTGGTCAAGGAACTGACGGCGACGTACCCGGAGGTGCGGGCACGGGAGGACAAGCAGGCGGAGTATGCGGCCGATCTGGAACGGGCGTGGGGGAAGAGGTTTGGGTGAGGGGTGGCTGGTACTCCAAGTGCGTTATCAATACCCGGTCGAATTACACTTGTGCGCGGGTGGGGTTCATCTAGCATCTCGGCTTCTCGCCCTCATCCCCCGGCGAGGTAGGGAGGTGCTATGGAAGCGATAAGTATTGTGCAGTCGACGGCCGACCTAGTATTTGAAGTGGCGCAATGGCCACGGGCAGCATGGTCGACGTTCTGGCGAGCCGTGTTCAAGCCGTGGGCAATCTGGCGACAAGTCGACCACGAGTTTCGCTACCCCGATCAGGCCCGCGCGGACAACACGATGCCGGCGTTGCTGTTCTGGGTGCTCGTGGTCGTCGTGCCATTCTTTATGTTCGCCGACCATTGGCTAGGCCCTGCCGCAGTACGGTATCCGTGGCTAGAGCCGATCGCTTCACAACCTTGGCCAGTCCGTTTATTCGCTGTCGCGTTCTTTTTGGCGGCAGGACCAATGAAGTGTGCCCGGACGATTCTGAAGGCGAGCCCGAGGCCGCATGGCAAAGACGCACTTAAGCGGCTGTTCGCGATCGAGTGCGTCGTGCTGGCTCCGGCGTACTACGCGCTGATGCTTATCCTGCTGCTAGGTGTCGCAGGGATGCAATCGGGACAGAACACGGTGATCACCGTCTGCGCTCTGATCTCAATCTACGCTCAATGGCCGTTAGTCCGCGCGGAACTCGGAGCCAATCGGATGGACACGTTTCTGACGGTCATGACCTGTTTCGGTCGCTGGTGGGGACAGGTAATCCTGATGATCCTGGTTTTCGGAACGCTTTTCATGTTGGCGAAGGGGATACCTGACGAGGTGCTTAGGGGTGCAACAACGTTACCTTCCGGAAGATAATCCATTTGGACTTCAAGCGGCGGGCGACATCGGGTGCAGTATGCGGGGATCTGAAGCTGGCGAACGTGGTGATGCGGCTTGCGCGAAAATGGGTAAACGTTTCGCAGCCCGCTACTGTGCGTCCTAGTCATCAGTCATGTGCTGCTGTACAAATGCAGGATCATACGAATGAACGATGTAGGTGAAGCTTAGGACTCACCCATGTCGACACCCTCCATGATCAGGGTTTTTGAGGGGAAGGTGGCAACGCTCTGGGTTCTCTCGCAATCGGAAGTCACGTTGCTCTCGATGGCGGGGATAAGCTTTATCCTTCACTCAAGTGGATGTTCATCGTATTTGGAGGCCGAAGCCCTCCTCGCACGAGGCCGAAATGAGTGAGTTTCTGCGAGTTGCCGAAGCCCTAATGCTGCACGAGCAGCGCCCGATGCGACCGAGGGAATTGGTCCAGCTCGGGTTGACGCGCAGGCTCTTTTCTGACCGTAGGGCGGGAAAGACGCCTTGGCAGACAATGAAGTCGAAGCTGTCGGTACACGTCCGGCGGAAGGGGAAGAACTCGACGTTTGTTAGGACCGGCCCCAACCAGTTTTTCTTGCGTCGGCTGGTGCCGGGCGATGTGTACGAGGCACCCCCTCAACAGAAGCCAGAGTCTACCGAGCAGGTACTGGTGTTCCCGAGCGCGCTATTGCGTACGCGCGATCGATTTCAAGGTATTAGTCGGAACTTTCACCGGCTCCAGGCCCGCATACTAAAACCGGACGTGTCATTCCACATCGACCGTCTCCGCGCCGAAAGCGATAATGATCACAAGCAGGTCCTGACTTACGTCATGATCACGCGGCGCGGGCGGGTTCTGGCCTTCAAACGCGGCAGCTATAATCGCGTCGAGGACTTCCTGCGTGGAGCCCACTGCATCGGGTTCGGTGGCCATGTTTCAAAGACTGACGTTGACCTTTTCAGCCTTTCTGACATGGGGGTCGTCCGAAGCGCGAGTCGAGAATTGTTCGAGGAACTCCGACTGCCGGCGAAGGACATCGAACGTCTGAAGGTCGGCAAGGGTCTAAAGCTGGTCGGCCTCCTAAATGACGACTCATCGCTGGTCGGTCAACGCCACCTCGCCTTTCTTTTCACGTACGAGGTGAGCAATGATCGCGCGTGGGCCAAACCTGAGCGTGGCGAGAAGTCGATCACGCAGCTCCGGTGGCTGAGTCCAAATTCCGGGACGGTGCCGATTTGGGACTTCGAGTATTGGTCACAGCTTTGTCTCCGCGAATACTTCCCTCAGATCGCTCACGCAGTTCCTCAGCACCGCATTGTTCGGCGTGTGCCCCTCCGCCCCCCGCATCTGCTCTGTGTCCTGGGTGAGGTTGGGAGCGGAAAATCTGAAGCCACCCGCTTGATCACACGCGAGTTTGACTACGAAGAAATTAACTCAGGAAGGATTGTCGCCGAAATCCTCGGCATCCCTCCAGTCGGAGAATACGGACGGGACAGGTTTCAACAAAAGGCAGGGGAATTCATAAAACGTGCCGATGGTCCACAGCGCCTCGCTGACGCGATTTGGACAAGAGTACAGAAGGTTTCATCGGGAAAAGTACTTATCGATGGAATACGCCAGCGCACGACTCTTAACTGCCTTCAACAATTGGCGGGAAACCTTCAAATAGGCGTGCTCTATGTCCACACCCTGCCCGATCTGGCGTACAAGTTCTACCGGGCACGCGAACAACCACGGCTTTCCATTTTCGAGTTCCTTGAACGTCGGAACGCAGAGGTCGAGCGGGACGTTGCAGGCATGATTTCAGTAGCCGACGCGGTGCTTTATAATTGGATCGGGCGAGCCGAGTATCAGCAGGCGATCTGCGACCTCATGGAGACAGTCATGAAAGAGCAGGTCTAAATGGATGGAGGCTACGACGAAGGCTACAAAAAGTGCAGCTGCTTCTGGGGCACCCAGCCCGGAAGTCTGATCCTGCGTTTACGGGACATTGTGGGCGACTTTGCGGGGCTGCGCGTCCTAGATGCTGGATGTGGCGAGGGGAAGAATGCCGCGTTTCTGGCAGGGCTAGGTGCTTCCGTTGATGCGTTCGACGTGTCCGAAACGGCCTTAGAGCACGCCCGGATGCTGTGGCCTGACCGCTCGAATATCGAATGGCAGATCGCAGACGCGAGACAGTTACCGATTTCCCACGACTCGTACGACATCGTCATCGCATATGGACTGTTTCACTGCCTTCAAAATCAGCGAGAAGTCGTGGATTTGGCGCACCGCTTGATGCGCTGCACACGGCGAGGCGGCCTCCACGTGGTCTGTACGTTCAATCATCGCCATCAAGAGTTGCACGCACATCCTGGTTTCTCGCCGGTATTGCTCCCTCACGTTTTTTTCGAAACGTTGTACGCAGGTTGGAGCATGATCCATCACTCGGATACCGACCTGCATGAGACTCACCCTCACAACAACTTGCCACACAAGCACTCGATGACGCGCCTCATAGCCCGGAAGGAGGTGTGAACGTGATCTGTCCAGTCGAGTTGCGTTGGCGCTACCGTGAGGAGCGGATACTTCCATTCATCGGCGCTGGTTCGTCCATGTCCGTTTCGTGGTCCGACTCATATGGCGTAAACAGAAAGGGACCATCCTGGGAGGACTTGGTTGCTCAAGCCGCACACCTGCTCGGATTCGAGCACCCGTCATTAGCTCGTGTGCGCGGCGCTGACCTCCAGATATTGGAATACTTCAAGAGGAAGAACAATCAGGAAACTGCGAAGCTCACAAACTGGCTCGGCAAGTACATGGACCCACCTGATGATGCCCTTCGAAATGCGCCAATCCTTCGCGAACTGGTTGCCCTCGATAAGTGCCGATTCTTCTACACGACGAACTTCGACAACTTCTTGGAGCGCGTCTTTGCGTTGCACAAGCGACCGCATTCCGTGGTCGCGTTCGAAGCCGAGATGGGAATCGAGCGTACTTGCGAGATTGTCAAGTTTCACGGTGACCTTGACCACCCATCGCAGATCGTCTTAACGGAATCGGATTATGAGAAACGGCTGGCTTTGTCCACGCCAATGGATCATCGCCTTAGGGCGGATTTGCTAGGTCGAGTCGTTCTCTTCATCGGGTACAGTTTCCGCGACCCGAACGTGTCATATTTGTTTCGGCTTTTCACGGATCAACATTGGGAGCAGCCCAATTCCTTGGGTGGGGACAGGGCATACATCGCAGTCTCAGATCCGTCAGACTTTGAGTATGAGTTGTTCGAGGCGCGACGAATAAGGGTGATTCCGATCAGCGGGAAAAACCGTACAGAAGAGATGGCCCAGTTGCTAAATGAGATGAGGAGTTAATCCCATGGCGAGTCCTATTACGGTCGTGTACGTGACGACCTCCAATTTCAAGGAAGAAGAGTGCAAGCTCATCGTCGAACATTGCACGCTACCCAGCGGATCGCCGGTGAAGGGCAATTTCGAGTTCGATTTTCGAAAGGAGCCCATTCCTGAGACGCTGGAAGTCAACATCGAGCAGATGGTCCGCGCTGAGGTCCGCGCCGCCTACTCCAAATTCCGAATCCCCTGCATCGTTGAACATGCAGGGTTAATCTTCGAGAATTATAGGGCAGTTTGGTACCCGGGGGGGCTGACGAAGCCGATGTGGAACACACTCGGTCAAGACTTCGTGAAAGAAACTGCTTCTGCCAATCGGCCGGCAACAGCCCGCGCTGTGATTGCTTACTGCGATGGAATGAATACGCGTACCTTTACGGGGGAGACGACGGGAAAGATCGCGGATGGGCCGAGGGGCAGCCGAACTTTTTACTGGGACACGGTATTTGTACCAGATGATCCTGACGGGACTCTTGGGACAAAGACGTACGCCGAAATCAATGACGACCCCGCCTTAGGTCTCCGATACAAAGTCACAAAACTGTCGCAGTCCACTAAGGCGATGCTGGGGCTTCTCAGCTACCTCGAGACTCACTCCGTTGGGGCTCTGTGGCGCCAATAGATATCAGAAATTTTTAGACAGGAAGAGATACTCTGCGACACTTCCCCGACCTTCCACCGAGCCGCTGACCATGCTGTTACGGTGAACGATCCGGGCGGTGAAATCGCTATATAATTTCCTGACGGGTTCGTGGCGCGCATTGCTCACGATAACACGAGCCCCACGTCTCGCAGCCGCACGGCAATCCTCCGCAAGTCGCACCTGATCGTCCCAAGAGAAAATGGACTCGTTATATCGGACAAAGCCGTTGTTATCGTGCTTTACCGTGTAGGGTGGATCGCAGTATACGACATCACCTTTTCCCGCTTTCGCAACCTGATGCTCGAACTTTGAGTGCAAAAGCGTTGCCGCTTGGAGCGCCTCCGCGGCCGCGCGGAGTAGCGGGCGATTGAGCACCGTGGTCCCGGGCTTACAGCCGTAGGGCACGTTGAATTCACCTTTTTGGTTAACGCGGTACATCCCGTTAAAAGCCGTCCTGTTCAAGTACAGAAAACGTACTGCCCGTTCGAGAGCGCCCGGCGGATCTGCAGCGCGGAACAGACTAAATCGAGACCTTGACGGGCGCAAACCGCGCATTGCGTCCAGCACATCCTCAAGATTCGATTTGATCTGACGGTAAACGCCGATTAGCTCGCCGTTACGATCGGACAGTACCGCCTTCGCAGGGCGCAAGTGAAAGAAGACAGCGCCGCCACCGAGGAACGGTTCGTAATAGGTGCCCGAGGGCTCGCCGATGATTTCAGCGATCGTTTTGGCCAGCCACCGCTTACCCCCGGGCCATTTCAGAAAGGGCAAGACAGGATCTGCTAATGAATTAGATTGGGCTGGTCTCATCCGTGGTCCGGAGCACTTTATACGCAGCCCCGCTGATTGCCAATCCGCCTATCAGATAAGACTTCGAGCGTTTGGGCGGACTTGCAATAGCCCTACGGAGCGATCGATGCTGCGGAACCACGCATACGAATAAGCGTGCACGAACGTAGTGCATCAATTCAACTCGCCGCCCCTACCCGCTTTTACCGCGTCAACCGGTAGAACTTGTGACGGTGTCCGGGCCGACCAGCGTCGTCGGCGCCTAGCCGCGCGGTCACGGCGCCGCGGCGTTCCAGCCGGTCGAGGGGGGAGTACATCTGTCCGTGCCCTATCGTGCGGCAGCTGCGTAGCGTGCACTCCTCTGCGATCTCGCGAGCGTCCGCCTCCTCGCCGTCACTGAAGATGTCGAGCAACGCTTGCTCCAGCGACGAGCCGGGTGTCGCAAGGTGGTCGCCGATGCTGCGCGCGCGACCGCCGCCCCTGAACTTGGCGATGAACGCTGACCAGAACTCCGCCATCGGCTGACCTTTCCGGATCGCGGCTATTGAGACCCAAATCGACTTGCTGTCTCCCCCCACATCCCACACTGTGTCCCCAGCGCCTCGTACTGTGCGACGCGCAAACAAATGGCCTCGCGGTGTTCCACCACCCGAGGCCGTGGCCATCGCTTATGAAGGAGCGACGACATGCCAGAGCATACCGAAGAGTCCCCGTCCGCACACGACCCGTTCAACGACGCGTTCGTCCCGACCTGCCGCTTCCATCCCGGCCGCCGTGACTTCGACGTAAGCCAAGACCTGCTCGCCGAGCAGGAGTACCGCCAGACGCACTGCGATTCCTGCGGCGGCGTGACGGCGGGCACGATCGTGGCGGGGGTGCACATGCAGATGTGCGATTCATGTTTGAGGGCAGCGCTGTGGGAGACGCTGGTGGAGCTGGAGGAGGGGCGGGCGGCGTGAGGGGGTGGTGCGGAGGAGTAGAGGGCCGTCCGGTGCGGGCGGCCCTTTGTCGTTGGTGACCCGCTGATGTCCGAGCAGCCCGTGTCGCAACGCTGTCGGTGAACCCGGCTGGGACGTCGGGCGTGATGCTCAGCCGGGAAGTGTATCGGAGCAAATACAGGACGCTCCACTTGTTAATCCGGAATATGGTGATAGCCTATCGGTCGTAGCGATCTCGCCGGGGGGTCGTGTTCGGGTGGGCAGCAGCATCATTTCAAGGCACAATTAGATGAACATTCGCACGATCCTCGGAATCGGTCGGTCACGGTCCGCGCGCACGCGTCGCCGCAACATCAAGCAGAACATCTTCGAGCTCCAGCCGCTGGAGAAGCGCGTGCTGCTGAGCACGACGACGCTCAACCCGATCGCCGACGCGTTCGTGCAGGACGGCGGCTCGGCCAACGCCAACAACGGCCCCTCCGTCGATCTGCTGGCCAAGACCGGCGCCACCAACTCCGGTGCCAACCGCCACACCTACCTTCGTTTCGACTTGGCCGCCCTCTCGGCCGTCGACAGCGCGACGCTGCGTCTGTACGGCAGCTACTACGACGGGGCACAGGAAAACGTCAACGTCAACGTCTACGAGGCCCGCAACAACACGTGGACCGAGATGGGGATCACGTGGAACCTCATGGAGCCCATCTCCGCCAAGACCGCTGAGCTCGACGAGGAGACGGTGAGCAGCAGCGTCCCCGGCTGGTACACGTTCAACGTGACCGGCCTAGTCGCGGCCAAGAAGGCCGCAGGGGACACGTCGGTGAGCCTGGAGGTGCGCGCGCCGAACTGGAGCAACCGCCTGCCGCGGTTCAACAGCCGCGAGGCGACGAGCAACAAGCCCGAGCTCGTCGTCGTCGCTAACGAGCCAGCGGTCCCCACCAACCTCGCCGCCAGCGCCGTCTCGTCGTCGCAGGTCAACCTCAGCTGGACCGACGCCTCGTCGAACGAAACCGGCTTCAAGGTCCAGCGCAGCACCAGCAGCTCGTTCCCGGCCGGCAGCGGCACCGTCACGCTCGCCACGACCGCGGCCGGCGCGACGAGCTACAGCGACACGGGGCTGAGCCCGGCGATGACGTACCACTACCGCGTC